>NZ_JALBGZ010000561.1:0-4183 GCF_023006515.1 Bradyrhizobium sp. PRIMUS42 | reverse complement strand
CGGTTTGGCCGGTGCGACCTTGGATGGCGGAATGTCGTTCATCGCCTGCGGCTTTGGCGGCGCAGCCGGGGCCGCGGCTTTCTCGGGCTTGGCGGTTTCAGCCGGCGGCGGCTTGGCCTCATCGTCGGCAATGATGCGCCGGATCGAGGCCAGAATCTCCTCCATCGAGGGTTCTGTGACCTTTGCAGGCTGCGTCATCTCCGACTCCACATCATCAACGCCCTCGCATGCGCTGTTTTACACCAAGCACGACAGGATTGGCCGGTTCCGCAACGAGCGGCTCGACATTTTCGTCGCGGCAGCCCGACTTGTCCCCAGATCACGGCTCAACGTGCAGCGGTGCGCCCTGCCCCTCGGCACTCAAGCTTTACGCATACGGCGTTAACGCGGGGCGAATCGACCCGCATTGTCTTGGCAAGGCTATGTCAGGGATTTTGATGATTGCAAGCAAAGCACCGATCGGCCTCGGCTGTTCGCGAGGCCGACCGGATGACGACGGGGAATCAGCGTCCGTCAGGCGTACGCACGCCGGCCCAGCTGTCGCGGACCTGGTGGTAGTGAACGCTGGGATCATAAACCGTGGTCCCAAGGCCGAGGACCTGCGGCGCCAGACGGCCGACGGCAGCAAGGACGTTATAGGACGCAACGACCCGGTCGTGCTGCGCGGTCACCAGTGCCACGCGCGCATTGACCAGCGCCTGCTGCGCATTGAGCACGTCGAGGGTGGTACGCTGACCGGCCTTGGCTTCTTCGCGCACGCCGTTCAGCGCGATCTCGGATGCCGTCACCTGCGCCTGCGCGGACTGCACCTGCGCCTTGCCGGCCTGCAACGAACCCCACCATTGCACCACGGTCGCACGGGTCTGATCGCGCGTCGTTTCGAGGTTGAGACGCTGCTGCGCCAGGTTTTCCTTGGACTGGCGGATCAGCGAATATTCGCTGCCGCCCTGATAAATCGGCACCGAGAGCTGAGCGGTCGCGGCGGCGTTGAACGAGCGCAACTGAATCAAGGACTGTTCGTTGGCCTGCGTGGCCGATGCCTGGATTGTAAGCGTCGGCAGCAACGCACCTTCGGCGACCTTGACCTGCAAGAAATTGACGTCGATGCCGAACATTGCAGCCGTGACGTTGGGATGCTCGACGAGGCCGAGCTCGACTGCGGCAGCGAGCGTCGCGGGCAGGAAACGATCGACAGGCGAGCCGGGTGCAAGGTTCGTCGGCTCGTTGCCGATGATGCGGCGGAAGTTCGCGCGCGTCGTGGTGAGGTTTGCTTCCGCGGTAAGGGCCTGCGTCCTGCCGGCCGCCAGCTGTGCTTCCGATTGCGCAACGTCGGTGCGTGTCACTTCGCCGACATTGAAGCGGTCACGCGTCTGCTTCAGCGTCTGCTCGAGCACCCGCACGTTGCTGCGCTGAACTTCGAGCGTGGCCGAGTCGCGCAGATAATCCATGTAGGTCGTGGCGGCCTGGAGCAGCACGCTTTGATCGAGGCTGCGCAGCGCTTCGCGGGAGCCGGAAACCTGACTCTCCGCGGCGCGCGTCCGGTTGGCAGTCTGGTTGCCGTTATAAAGCGTCTGCGAAGCCGTAATTCCAGCGCTGCGAGGCATGGTGGTGCCATGGATTGAATTGCTCCCCACGCCACTCTGCAGATCCTGATATTGATAGCCGCCGCTCGCCGTCAGATTGACCCTGGGCCGATAGCCGGACAAAGCCTGCGGCACGTTTTCGTCAGTCGAGCGCACCTGGGCGCGCTGTGCGTTGAGCTGCGGATTGTTCTGATAGGCGCGCACCAGCGCGGACTCGATCGTATCCGCCAAGGCAGGCGTCGGCCCGGCTAGCGACAGCAGCAAGACCGAAACCGCAGCTCCGGTGAAGAGCTTCACCCCATGCATCCCAAAAATTCCGTTCATTCTAACGCCCGGCTCGTGCCCGCGAGCTGGGTACCGTCTACGAGTGGAGTCGCTGCCCCGCTGCAACATAGGACGCGGTCAAGCGCGACGGAACCACCTGAGGGTAGTTCTCGGTGGAAACTCTTCACGTGCAGCATCCCGGCCACACTTCTGATTCAGAACGGGATTTTATGAGCTTCGAGCTGTCAGAAGACGAAGGCGGCAGCCCGCGCCAGGCCGGGAAGGACCGGAGCGGCGGCGTCGAACAGGGTTCGATGGCCGAATTCACCGTGGGTATGGGTCACGATGATGGCCCGGGGCGGCCTGGATTCGGCCGAAACCCCCACCAGACGCCCGCCCTCCTTCAGCTGCCCGAGCAGCGCCTCCGGCGTCACCTCGGCGGCGCCATTGAGGATAATCACGTCATAGGGAGCAGCGGAAGGATCGCCTTCGGTACAGGCCGCAGCCTTGCAGGTCACATTAGTCAGCCCCAGGGCAGCGACGGCATCCTTGGCCTTCGCGGCCAGGGCCGAATCGCATTCCGTTGCGGTGACCTGGCGGGCCAGCTTGGCTGTCAGCGCCGCGAGGTATCCCGTGGCGCAGCCGACCACCAGCACGTTGTCACCCTCGCCGATTTCGGCGGCTTGAAGCAGCTTGCCGGTCAGCTGCGGCTTGATCAGGAAGCGCTTGACTGCGCCCTCGCTCACGTCGAGGTCGAGATCGAGATAGGCCAACGCCTGCCGGCCTGCCGGCACAAAGGCCTCGCGCGGAACCGTAAGCATGGCATCGAGAACACGACGGTCGGTGACGTCACTGGTGCGCACCTGGCCATCGACCATTTTAAGGCGCGCGGTCGAAAAACCGGACATTTGCGGACCCTGCAATGCGGCGATGCCGCGAACCAATGTTGGCGGCATCTTTGGAACATGGCTGGCCAAAACGCAACGGCCGTTAGCCCTGTGGGGCCAAGGCTTTTGGGGCCAAGGCGCCCGCATCTTACCGCATCAGGGCCGGAACGGATTATTCGATTGCCACCGCGAGGCGGCCGATCAGAGCCGCGACCTCGTCCAGCCGCGCCGACTCGGGTGTCTCGACCGCACGCGCCAGACAGGCGAGGCATTCGTCGTCGCTGAGCTCGGGAATGTCGGCCGGCAGAATCGAGGGGGCCATGTGGTCGACCTGGATGTCTGGCATGGGAATCAGCTCCGTAAAAAGTCCGGCAGTCGCGAAGCTCGATTTCAATTGAGTCGATTTGGGGCCGCCCGCATGGCGCGACGGGGCCTATACACACATCTGCTTGAAGGCGATTCCAGCCAGGGATCGTGAACGCACTGCTCAGAGTTCAATGCAATGAGGTCGCGCGCCACCTGAGGGCGCGCTCACAACTCGTTGAATTTGCGGTAGAATTTGGCTCCCCGGGCTGGATTCGAACCAGCGACCATCCGATTAACAGTCGGATGCTCTACCGCTGAGCTACCGAGGAAAAGGCGAACCAGTCGTTCGCGCGCGGCTGCGTATAACAAAGCCGCTTGCGCTTGCAAAGGACGAATTCGTCATCATCCGCAACGTGCCTGAGGAAGGGCCGAGCGGCCCCTCCTCCGGCCATACGGGCCAATCGTTATTCCGCGAGGAACGAGGTGGTCTTGGTACCGGGGTCGTAGCGCAACCGAAGCGCAGTCATCTTGCAGAGATTGACGTTCTTCCAGAGCACCGCCTCGTCGTAGCTCTGCCAGTCGACGCGGATATTCCAGACGCAGCCCTCGTCGTCCTCGTCGAACTCGACATAGGTGCTGGCCTGGTTCTGCAGCACCTTGTCGAGCTCATTGTCCCACTCGTCCAGGCCATCATCCGGCGCGTTGAAGCCCAGGAATTTGATGGCATAGCCGGTCTCGTTGACGATGGTAACGTTGCGGGCGTCAGCTGCGAACGACGGCATGGCGGCGATCGAAAGACCGATCGCGATCAATCCAGACAGAAAATACTTCATGTGAAAATCCTCCGATCGAAACAGGCCTCAGCGCCTGGCGTCGATCGGCGCAGGCGCCGCGGCAACAAAAGGCGTTGCCTCGAGACACGTCCGGAGCGCGATCGAAAGGTTCAGGACACGATCGATCTGCACTCCGGGACGTTGCGCGACGCGAGACGCGCCGAGCCTGTTTATCGTTTCGAATTCTCCGCAGCAATGAACGGGCATTCATAGATCGGCGGCGTTTGTCTTCTCCGGCGCCGGCGCAGGCACGGCGGCGCCGTTGCTCTTCCCGGTCACGGCGCCGACCAGCGCCTGCACGGGATCTTCG
>NZ_JALBGZ010000560.1:0-4183 GCF_023006515.1 Bradyrhizobium sp. PRIMUS42 | reverse complement strand
CGCTGCCATGCAGATTGGCCCACAGGACCAGCAGCGGCAGCGCCCAGTATGGCGGCGGCCCGCCGCGATCCATGCAGCGGACCAGGGCAGCCGCCCAGGTCACCATCACCGGCAGCACGAGGGCGTGTGGCCGCGCCAGCATATGTGGCGCCAACAGGACGACGGCCGCGATCACCATGAGCAGCGTCAGGCTTGGCGAAAGCTCGCGCAACAGGAAGAAGGTGAACAAGCCAAAGGCGAGCGCTATCGCGGCGGCTGCGACAACGACGACGCCGGGCCAGCCGGAAAGTGCGTAGGCTCCGGCGTAGACGACTTCCGAGAGCCATTCGAACGTGATCCAGGCCGCGCCAAGCTTCGAAAACGAAAAGGGATCGCTCTCCGGCAGAGTGCCATGCGCTATGATCCAGCGTCCGACCTCGATATGAGAATAGCTGTCGGGATCACCGAGCAGCCGCGGCCCAACGATCAGCAGCAGGCCATACACGCTGAGGCCCACGGCCCAAGGGAGCGCTGCACGTGCCGGAAACGGTTGAACCGCGCTGTGGACGGCCTGGTCAGTCATGGCGGGCAAAAGTAGGACGCAAGCGTTAAGTTCTTCTTTAATGTTTCTCGCATTTGCCCCATCGCCGAGGCGGAGTTCCGGACTTTCCGGAGCGAATCGAGGCCGTGTCGAAGCCTGACCCGGACCGTCTGGCGCGTGCGCAAATGAGAGAACGCGCGCCACACTTGAAGTGCCGCGACGCTATCGAAGTGGGGGCGTCGCTGCAGCGCGTGTCATCATGATCAAGTTGTCGCGCCGCGCTGCGCCACGAGCTGGAACCGGACAAGGGCCGCTGCAGCTCCATGCAGGCAATCAAACTCTCTCCCGATTTCCTACAAATCTCTGCCATCTACCAAAGGTAGATTTCTCCCGGTGAAGCGTGGTCAACAACGCGACTTGCAAAAAAACTGCAGACGTCAGGCGCGCTTCCGACAATGAAATGGGAGTTACGCCATGCAGCATCTGCCGAACGACACCTTCGACGTCACGCTTGACCAGTTTGGCCAAATCGCGACCGTATATGGAGATCCCGGCTTTCCGGCATCCACCGACGTCGTGGGCGGCAACGATACCGTGACGGCCACCGTCGCCGCGCTCAATGCGAAACTCACGATCTTCGGCGACGACCATACGATGTTGCTTGGTCACTCCCAGGGTGGAAATGACACGCTGATCGCCGACATCGACGGTGGCTGGGGCACCGCCGTCGTGATCGGCGATACCCAGTCGATGATCGATGACGCCAAGGGCGGCAACGACACCATCGTCGCGGATGCCGGCCGCACCGTCTACACGACGATCTCGGCCTTCGGCGATGTCGCAGGCGACATGTCCGGCAATGCGCAGGGCGGCCATGACGACATCACAGGCTCGGTCGCGTGGCGGGGCGGCGCCAACCTGTTCGCCGGCGATGCCGGCGGTTCTATGATGGACACCTCGCACGGCGGCAACGACACGCTCGATGTCAGCGTGCTCACGACGGACGGCGGGGCGACTGTCAGCGGCGATGCCATCGGTTCCCTGAGAGGTCTCGCGCATGGCGGCAACGACAACCTGACCGTCACCTTGAACGGCGACAGCGCCATCTCGGGCGGAGCCTTGTTCGGGGATTCGGCGACATCCCTGATGGATCTTGCCCAAGGCGGCGACGATGTGCTCACCGTCAAGCTCGCCGGCCAGTATACGGATGCCGGCTCGCAGATGTACGGCGACGCGCCGACCATGGTGGGTAATTCCCATGGCGGCAACGACATCCTCAATGGCGGCGCGGGCCGCGATTTCATGTATGGCGATGCGCGAAACTATGAACCGGCGACACCAGGTTCGATCACCGGCGGCGCCGACACGCTGAACGGCGGAGCCGGTGACGACCGGATGTGGGGCGGCGGAAACAGCGACTTCTTCGCCTTCAACACCGGCTCCGGCAACGACACGATCGTCGACTTCGATCAAGGCAACAAGGCCGTCGGCAGCACCGAGGTGGAACACGATTTGATCGACGTGCAGGACTACGGCTTTGCAGACTGGACGGCGCTGTCGAAACTGATCAGCGACAACACCGCCGGCGATGCCGTGATCCATCTCTCCGCCAACGATTCGATCACACTGGACGGGATCCACGCGGCGAACCTGCATTCGACCGACTTCATCATCTGAGGAAGCAGAGCAGGAGCGACGGTGTCGCCGCGCCGCGGCGGAACTTACCGCGATCCAACTCTGTCCCGAATTCCAGCAAATCCCTGCCATCGACGCAAACTAGATTCGTCTCCGTGAAGCGTGGTCACAGCGGCGCAAGACTTTCGCCGATGTCCGGCCCGCTTCCGACAATGAAATGGGAGTTACGCCATGCAATATCTGCCGAACGACACCATCGACGTCCTGCTCGACCAGTTTGGCCAGATCGAAACCATCAACGGAGATCCGAACTTCCCGACCACCTCGGACGCCTGGGGCGGCAACGACACCGTGACGGCGACCATCAGCCAGCCCGAGGCAGAGGTCACGATCTTCGGCGAGGACAACACGACGTTGCATGGCCAATCCCACGGCGGCAACGACACGCTCACGGTCAACTTCAACTACGGCTGGAACCAAGCTCTCGTGGTCGGCGATGCCCAGGCGATGACCGACGACGCCAGGGGCGGCAACGACACGATCAATGTCTTGGACGACTCGTTGTACACCAACGTGCAGGCTTTCGGCGATGTTGCCGGCGACATGACGGCCAATTCGCATGGCGGCAATGACACCATCATCGGCGCGGTGGGCTGGCGAGGCTACGACAATGTGTACGCCGGTGATGCCGGTGGTTCCATGAGCGGCACGGCGCAGGGCGGCAATGACTCGCTCGATATCAGCCTGAACACGCGGGAGGGCTCAGCGAGGATCAGCGGCGACGCCATTGGTTCCATCGGCGGCGATGCGCATGGCGGCAACGACAACCTCACGCTGACCATGAGCGGTGAGAACGTCTGGGCCGGCGCTTCGCTGTCGGGAGACTCCTCCACGTCCCTGACCGACAACGCCCAGGGCGGCGACGACGTCCTCACCGTCACGATCAGCACCGCGTACACGGACGATGCGCGCGACAAGCTGTTCGGCGACGCTCCGACCATGTCCGGCAATGCCCATGGCGGCAACGATGTCCTCACCGGCGGAGCGGCCACCGACTATCTGTATGGCGATGCGGCGGCCTATGACCCCGCAACACCGGGCTCGATCACCGGCGGCAGGGATAAACTCAACGGCGGCGCCGGCAATGACCAGCTTTCCGGCGGAGGAAACAGCGACACCTTCGTCTTCAACACCGGCTCCGGCAATGACCTGATCACCGACTTCGATCAGGGCAACAAGGCGGTCGGCAGCACCGTGACCGAGCACGACCTGATCAACCTGCACGACTACGGGTTTGCGGACTGGGCGGCGCTGTCGAGCCTGATCAGCGACAATGCCGCCGGCGACGCCGTGATTCAACTGTCGGCGAACGATTCCATCACGCTCGATGGCGTCAACGCGGCGAACCTGCACGCGACCGACTTCCTGATCTGAGCGAGTTGCTCCTCGAGCAACGTCTCGCCCCGCCGACAGCGGGGCGAGACGCGGATTATCATTTTCCCTAGCTGTCGAAGCACCGCGAACCACAACGCCAGCGGCTCTCTAAGGGCTCCCGGCTCGGACGGTGTTGGGCGGACGGCCGTGTGCACCATGACGAGCTTCGAGGCCGGATCGACCAGGATGATCTGCCCGCGAATCCCGAGCAGGGCAAATCTCCGCTGCTCGCCGGGAAGAAGCCAGACCTGATAAGTAGCCGTGGCGGACCGCAGCACCAAGCCAAGGATCTCGGTTTCCACGCTGGCATAGTGCCATCTGGTATTCGGCGGCGCGCCGCGCGTGTTGAATTGCGACCTGCCCTCATACGTCCCGGCTGTCCATTTTCTAGGACAACCTCTTGGGGCCCGTGAAGAGATATTTGCTATCAGGGCGCGCACAGGACGCCATCTCGCACCAGCAAACCCCGCCAATAAAAAACGCGGCGTTTCCGCCGCGTTTTTCAATCTGATCTACCGGCTAGCGATTACGCCTGCGGCTGCGGCTCCAGGCCGGGATCCGCATCGGGCCGCGGGCGCGGCGACTTGCCGGCCG
>NZ_JALBGZ010000055.1:0-17306 GCF_023006515.1 Bradyrhizobium sp. PRIMUS42 | reverse complement strand
CCGGGCTCCCTAGGATGGGCCTGCGCGTCCGCGGGCGTCATGTCCGCGAGCTGGCTCGAGCAGCCGCCCATGGCGAGCGCCGCAATCAGCAGCGCGCTGCGGATCGGCAGCGTCTTTTGCAGGTCCCATAACGCAAACACTTGGGAAATCCCCTACTCGTCCCAAAGCACGGCCCCGGGCAACCTTACCCAAGACCGCGCCCAAGCTCAAACCATTGCTGCCCGAATGGCGAGAGCGAGAAAACAGCCATTGCCCACCAAGCCGAGCGGTGCGGCCCGAATGTGACAGAACCAAGAAGATTTGTCGCACTGCAACACATCTTCGAGAGTGTTTAACGCCAAACATGCGAGCTTCGCGGTGACGAATACGGAATGAGTTGTTACTGTTCTGCTCATGAGTATGGCCACGACCGATACGCCCAAACCCGAAACGAAGTTCGATGCGGAAGCCTTCGCGATGAATGTCGCGCGGGCGATGGAGAGTGGCGGCAAGGCGCTGGCCGCTTACCTCAAGCCGCGCGAGAGCGGCGAGGTGCAGGATCGCCCGCCAGCCGAGCTGGCCGAGGTCGTCAAGACCTTCACGTCGGTCGCCGAATACTGGTTGTCGGACACGTCCCGCTCGTCCGATCTGCAGACCAAGCTCGCCAAGGACTATCTCGACCTCTGGGGCTCGGCGGTGCGCCGCATGGCCGGCCAGGACGCCCCGCCCGCGATCGCGCCCCACCCCCGCGACAAGCGCTTTGCCGACCCGGAATGGAAATCGAATCAGTTCTTCGATTTCGTCATGCAGCTCTATCTGCTCACGACCAAATGGGCGCAGGAGCTGGTGCGCGATGCCGAAGGGCTCGATCCGCAGACGCGCCGCAAGGCCGAGTTCTACGTCCAGCAGGTCATCAATGCGCTGTCGCCGTCGAACTTCGTGCTGACGAACCCGGAGGTGCTGCGCGAGACGGTGGCGAGCAGCGGCGAAAACCTCGCGCGCGGCCTGACGATGCTCGCCGAGGACATTGCGGCCGGCAAGGGCATGCTGAAGATCCGCCAGTCCAATCCGGACAACCTCGTCGTCGGCGTCAACATGGCGACGACGCCGGGCAAGGTGATCTACCAGAACGAGACGATGCAGCTGATCCAGTATTCGCCGACCACGGAGACGGTGCTGCGCACCCCGCTCCTGATCGTGCCGCCCTGGATCAACAAGTTCTACATCCTCGATCTCAAGCCGGAGAAGTCCTACATCAAGTGGTGCGTCGATCAGGGCATCACCGTGTTCGTGATCTCATGGGTCAATCCCGACAAGCGGCTCGGCAACAAGAGCTGGGAAGACTACATGAAGGAAGGCCCGCTCACGGCGATGGACGTGATCGAGAGGGTCACCGGCGAGATGAAGGTGCACGCCGCCGGCTATTGCGTCGGCGGCACGATGCTGGCGACCACGCTGGCCTGGCTCGCCGAGAAGCGCCGCCAGCGCGTGGCGTCCGCGACGTTCTTCGCCGCCCAGGTCGACTTCACCCATGCCGGCGATCTCCTCGTGTTCGTCGACGAGGAGCAGATCGCAGCCCTCGAACACGACATGAAGACGGCCGGGGTGCTCGAAGGCTCGAAGATGGCGATGGCCTTCAACATGCTCCGCTCAAACGATCTGATCTGGTCCTACGTCGTCAGCAACTATCTGAAGGGCCAACAGCCGAGCGCGTTCGACTTGTTGCACTGGAATTCAGATGCGACCCGCATGACCGCGTCGAACCATTCCTATTATTTGCGCAACTGCTATCTGGAGAACCGGCTCTCCACCGGCACGATGGTGCTCGACAACACGCTGCTCGATCTCTCCAAGGTCAAGGTGCCCGTCTACAACCTCGCCACCCGCGAGGACCACATCGCGCCGGCGGAATCGGTGCTGTACGGCTCGCAGTTCTTCGGCGGCCCGGTGAAATATGTGCTGTCGGGCTCGGGCCACATCGCGGGCGTGGTCAATCCGCCGGCCTCGAACAAGTATCAGTACTGGACCAACGACAACATCAAGGACGTCAACGTCGCACAGTGGATGAAGGGCGCCGTGGAGCACAAGGGCTCGTGGTGGCCGGACTGGCGCGAATGGTTGCGCGGGATCGATCCGGAGGAAGTCCCGGCGCGCAGCGTCGGCAGCGACGCCCTGCCCCCGATCGAGGACGCGCCCGGCAGCTATGTCAGGGTCCGCGCATAGCGGAATCTTCCGCGCTTTTGTATAGACTCGCGCTCAACGCAGCGACGACAGAGGGGATCGAACCATGACGCGCGAATTGTTCTGGCTGACACTGACGGTGATCCTGACCGGGATCCTCTGGATTCCCTATATGGTCAACCGCTGTCAGGTTCGCGGCCTCGGGAGCGTGATGGCCAACCCCAACCGGAACGACAAGGCACAGGCCGACTGGGCGACGCGGCTGATGTTCGCGCACGACAACGCGGTCGAGAACCTCGTGATCTTCGCGCCGCTGGTGTTGATCCTCAACGCGATCGACTATTCCACCAAATGGACCGTGCTCGCCTGCGCCGTCTATTTCTGGTCGCGCGTCGCGCATCTGATCGTCTACGCGCTCGGCGTCCCGATCTTCCGCACACTGGCCTTCACCGTCGGCTTCCTCGCCCAGGCCGTGCTGGCACTGGCGATCTTCAAGGTGCTTTGAGCGCGCCCGGATGCGGGCTCATGCATAGCGAATCCAGCCGGGATTTTCTCCGGTTTCAGGACCTCGACGGGGACACGATCCTGTCCATCGTCGATCGCGCGCAAGCCCTGGCGACGGCATGGGATGGCCGTGCCATGCCGCAAAGCCTCGCCGGAAAGCGCGTGGCTGTTATCGCCGACGACAGTGGGTGGCGGAACACGACCGCATTCGATCTCGGCGTGAGAGCCATGGGAGGCATCTCGGTACAGCCTCCCATCAGGTTCAATGTCCATGAAACGACGCCTGATCTCGCCAAGTATCTCGACAACTGGTTCGACATCCTGGTCGTGCGCACTCGGGAATTGTCGACCTTGCACGAGCTGGCATCGAGCGCGACCGCGCCGGTCGTCAATGCGAGAACGCAATCAAATCATCCTTGCGAGACGCTGGGCGATCTCGCTTATGTCAAAAGCAGGCGCGGATCGCTCGAAGGCCTGAGGGTGGCTGGCGTGGCACCCGACGCCAACATTCTCCGCTCCTGGGTTGAAGCGTCCATCGCTCTGCCGATCAAGGTCGCCCAGGCCTATCCAGTGGTTTGGCATGTCAGGGACATCGCAAGTCCGGGGTTCACCGCGAGCACCGATCTGGAGGCAGTGTACGATGCGGACGTGATCATCACGGACTGCTGGCCTGCCGGCGCGCAACACGATCAACTCGCGCGGTACCGGATATCGGCCGCGCTCCTCGACAGATGCCGCACGGATGCGATCTTCCTCCCCTGCCCGCCGGTGACCAGGGGACAGGAGGTCACGGCCGATGCAATGGGCCACGCCACCTGCCAGAGCACGGCCGCGAAGGCGTACCTTCTGCATGCGCAGAACGCCCTGCTGGAGTGGATCGCCGCATAGTTCGTGCCGGCGGTCTTCGAGACATCAGATGGATCAAGTCACCGCCTTGCGAACGACGAGATTCAGCATGCTGGCTGGCGTCTGATCGAAGCTCTGGATCACGCTGGTATCGGATGAGAGCGTGATCCACGGTCCCGCGCTGGCGTAGGTCGCTTCAAGCCACTCGGGCGACACATAGCTGTAGTAGCGGCCAAGGCTGTCCCTGCCGTCGCTTTCGCCCATCTTGTAGCTGGCATAGAACACACCGGACGGCTTGAGCGCGCGATGGATCCGCCCAAGGATGCCGGCGAGCTCGTCGCGCGGCACATGCAGCAGACAGGCGCTCGCCCAGACGCCGTCATAGGCCTGTTGCGCTTCGAGTTCGTCGAACCGCATCGTCTCGACGGGATGGCCGAGCCGCCGGGACGCGATCTTCGCCATTTCGGGCGAGCCGTCGGTGGCACGCAGTGAAAAACCCTCCGCCAGCATCACCGCCGCATGATTGCCGGCGCCGCAGCCGAGTTCGAGGATTGCGCCACCGGGCGGCAACAAGGCGAGGAAGCCCGTTAGCCGCGCCGACGGCGCTTTCGCCCAATCCGCATAGGACCGGGCGTTCTGCCGATAGAACTGCAGGGTGGTCTCGTCCATTCTAACGTTCGTTTCCGAGGTCCCGCCTCAATTGTCTCATGTCCCGGACAAGGCACAGCACGACAGTGATGTGCCCAGAGCCGGGACCCAGAAGTCGCGAACAAAAGAATAGGCCCAGGCTCTGCAGCGCATCACTGAAGAAGTGCTGCGCTGCGTCCGGGGCACGAGGCTGCCTTACTCCTCCGGCAATCCAAGCATCAGCCGCATGTTCTGCACGGCTGCGCCCGAGGCGCCCTTGCCGAGATTGTCGAGCCGCGCGACCAGCACGGCCTGCTGATATTTGTCGCTGGCGAAGACGTAGAGCTCGAGCATGTTGGTCTCGTTGAGCGCCTCCGGCTCGATCCGGCCGCCCTTTGACGCCTCGTTCTGGAGCGGCATCACCGAGACGTACCTTGAGCCGGCGTAGCGCTTGGCGAGCGCGGCCTGAAGGTCCCCTCCGCTCGGCTTGCCCGGCAGCGTGTCGAGCTGGAGCGGCACCGAGACCAGCATGCCCTGCCGATAGTTGCCGACCGAGGGAATGAAGATCGGCCGCCGCGTCAGGCTCGAATAGAGCTGCATCTCCGGCAGATGCTTGTGCTCGAAGCCGAGACCGTAGAGCTCGAAGGACGGCGCGCTGCCGTCCTCGAAGCTTGCGATCATCGACTTGCCGCCGCCGGAATAGCCGCTCACCGCGTTGACGGTGACGGGATAATCGGGCGGCAACAGGCCGGCATCGACGATCGGCCGCAGCAGCGCGATCGCGCCGGTCGGATAGCAGCCGGGATTGGAGACCTTCCTGGCGGCCTTGATCTTGCTGGCCTGGTCGGGCGTCAGCTCGGGAAAGCCATAGGCCCAGTCGGGCGCGACCCGATAGGCGGTGGAAGCATCCAGCACTTTCGGGCCTGAGGCGCCCATGCTGTCGACGAGCGCGACCGTCTCCTTGGCGGCGTCATCCGGCAGGCAGAGGATGACGAGGTCCACCTCCTCCATCAGCGCCTTCTTGGCGGCGGGATCCTTGCGTTTGTCATCGGCGATCGTCTTCACGACGACGTCGTTCTGGAGCTTCAGCCGCTCGTTGATGCCGAGCCCGGTGGTGCCGGAGCCGCCATCGACAAAGACGGTTGCCGGTTTTTTCGCCGCGCCGGTGATCGGGGCTTTCGTGGTCTCAGCGAGGCTCATGACGCGCTCCTTTCGAGCTTGTTCGTGTCGTGTTCGAAAACTTGCGGCCTTGCCTGCCGCATCAACTGTGAGATCTGCCTGGCGTCGGCATCGCCGGCGCTGAGCGCATTCGAGATTGCCGCATAGTCGGCGTCGGATTTGTGCTGGTTGAGCTTGAAGCTGCCTTCGACCTCTTCAACATTCATCACCAGACCCACGATCGCCTTCTTCATCGCTTCGAGCCGGCCCGCCGTCATCTTGCCCGACGTCCACGGCTTCTTCGGCAGCAGCCAGTGCTCGAACTTGTCGCTGAGCGTGTCGATCTGCACCGACAGCTCGTCATCCGACAACAGCCGCACCGGCCCGCTCAGATGCACCGACTGGTAGAGCCAGGTCGGCACCTGGTCCGGCGAGACGTACCAGTCCGGCGATACATAGGCATCGGGGCCGTTGACCGCGAGCAGCCAGGACGCATCGCCGCCCGCAAGCTTTAGCAGCGGATTGTGACGGGCGACATGAAACGCGGCCTGCGGCGTCCCATCGGCGGCGTAGGTCAGATAGAACGGCAGCGGGGAAGCGACCGGCTTCTTTCCGTCGAAAGCGCACATGGTGCCGAAGCCGCGCTCTTCGGCGAACTTCAGGCTTGCGGCGCGGTCCTGCTTGAAAAAAGGTGGCGTGTACATCGTGGTCTCCTGCTGGGCCTCCTTGGGGGCCGCCGGATCAGATCGCGCTGACAGGAGAGAGAATGCCGCGGATCGGATCCAGCGGCAAAGACGATGATCTCAAACGCGATCGACCGCCCAAACCGCAAGATTGCGGCGGCGGCGACGGGCGAACAGGATGGTCGCGGCGTTGATCATGGCGCGCGGCTATAAGGCCAGATCCGATTCCCGTCAAGGTTTGGAGGTCAGATCACCCGCCAGATCCATTCCATGATCTTGGCAAGCACGTCACCGAACAGCAGCAGCACGGCCGACCAGACCAGGGCCGAGACGAAATTGGCGGCCTGGAAACTCCAATAAGGCATCTCGAAGATGCCGGCCGCGAGCGGCACCGAGGCGCGCAGGGGGCCGAAGAACCGGCCGATGAAGATGCTGGGCACGCCCCAACTCCGCACGAAGGCCTCACCTCTGGGCAGGAGTTCCGGATAGCGCGAGAGCGGCCACATCTGGGCGACCCTCTCCTTGTAGCGGAAGCCGAACCAGTAGGAGACCCAGTCGCCCAGCGCCGCACCGAGGCCGCCGGCGATCCAGACCGGAAAGAAGCTGATGCCGCTCGCCCCGATCAGCGCACCGATTCCCACCAGCGCGCCCCAGGCCGGTACCAGCAGCGAGATGAAGGCGAGCGATTCTCCGAACGCGAGCAGGAACACGATCGGAGCCGCCCAGGCCTGGTGAACGCGCACGAAATCGGCCAGGGCGTGCGCAAACTGCTCCATCAAAAATAGCCTTCCCGCCCCGTCTCAAGGTGCTGCTCGATGAAAAAGACTGGTAAGCCAAGCACTTGTGTGACATCAAGTCACAAAACCCCGCTCGGCACAGCCTGGCAGGTCAAATTGCCGGGAATTGGAGGGGCTGCGGCGTAAAATCGCCGGGATTGGCCCTCAACGACACCGCCCGGCCCGCCCTGCGATAACCTTTCCAAGTCAGAAGTGGCATAGTCGGCCCAATCGATTCGCCGCCCATGCGGCCCTCAAAACGCATCAAGATATATGTCCAAGCAGTTGAAACCCAAAGCAAAAGACGACTTTTTCGGCGGCGATGAGCCGAAACTCCGCGCAGCCAAGGCGGCGCCGCGCGCGAGCGGCGGGGAAGCCGACTACACCGCGGCCGACATCGAGGTGCTCGAAGGCCTGGAACCGGTGCGACGCCGGCCGGGCATGTATATCGGCGGCACCGATGAGAAGGCGTTGCATCATCTGTTCGCCGAAGTCATCGACAACTCGATGGACGAGGCGCTGGCCGGACACGCGACCTTCATCGGAGTCGAGCTCAGCGAAGACGGATTCCTCACCGTCACCGACAACGGCCGCGGCATCCCGATCGATCCGCATCCGAAATTCCCGAAGAAGTCGGCGCTTGAAGTCATCATGTGCACGCTGCATTCGGGCGGCAAGTTCGACTCCAAGGTCTACGAGACGTCAGGCGGCCTGCACGGCGTTGGCATTTCCGTGGTGAACGCCCTGTCCTCGCGTCTCGAAGTGGAAGTCGCGCGCGGCCAGAAGCTGCATCGCATGATTTTCGAGCGCGGCCATCCCAAGGGGAAGCTCGAGGACCTCGGCAAGGTCAACAACCGCCGCGGCACGCGCGTGCGCTTCAAGCCCGACACCGACATCTTCGGCGCCAAGGCCGCGTTCAAGCCGCAGCGCCTGTTCAAGATGACGCGCTCAAAGGCGTATCTGTTCGGCGGCGTCGAGATCCGCTGGAACTGCGCGCCCGACCTGCTCAAGGGCATCGAGGACGTGCCGGCCGAAGCGACGTTCCACTTCCCCGGCGGCCTCAAGGACTATCTGGCGGCCGCGATCCACGCCGACACGCTGGTGCATCCCGACATCTTCTCCGGCAAGTCGGGCCGCAACGGCGCGCACGGCGCCTGCGAGTGGGCGGTGGCCTGGACCGCGGATGCGGACGGCTTCCTCTCCTCCTACACCAACACCGTGCCGACGCCGGATGGCGGCACGCATGAATCCGGCTTGCGCAGCGCGCTGCTGCGCGGGTTGAAGGATCACGCCGAGCGCGTCGGCCAGGGCAAGCGCGCAGCCTCCATTACCTCCGAAGACGTGATGGTGGGCGCAGCCGTGATGCTCTCGGTGTTCGTGCGCGAGCCCGAATTTCAGGGCCAGACCAAGGATCGTCTCGCGACCGCCGAAGCGCAGCGCATCGTCGAGCAGGCGATGAAGGATCCGTTCGACCATTGGCTGTCGGGCAATCCGAACATGGCCAACAGGCTGCTCGACTTCGTGATCGACCGTGCCGAGGAGCGGCTGCGCCGCCGTCAGGAAAAGGAAACCGCGCGCAAGACCGCGGGCAAGAAGCTGCGCCTGCCCGGCAAGCTCGCCGACTGCACCGATGCCGGCACCGAAGGCTCAGAGCTGTTCATCGTCGAGGGCGACTCGGCCGGCGGCAGCGCCAAGCAGGCGCGCGACCGCAAGACGCAAGCGGTGCTGCCGTTGCGCGGAAAAATCCTCAACGTCGCCTCCGCCGGCAAGGACAAGCTGACGGCGAACGCGCAGCTCTCCGACCTCGTGCAGGCGATCGGCTGCGGCCAGCTCCTGCAGTATCGCGAAGAGGATCTGCGCTATCAGCGCATCATCATCATGACCGACGCCGACGTCGATGGCGCCCACATCGCCTCGCTGCTGATCACCTTCTTCTACCGGCAGATGCCGCGGCTAATCGACGAGGGCCACCTCTTCCTCGCGGTGCCGCCGCTCTACAAGCTGACCCACGGCTCGAAATCGGTCTACGCGCGCGACGACAAGCACAAGGAGGCGCTACTCAAGAGCGAGTTCAACGCCAACGCCAAGGTCGAGGTGAACCGCTTCAAAGGCCTCGGCGAGATGATGCCGGCGCAGCTCAAGGAAACCACCATGGATCCGCGCAAGCGCACGCTGCTCAAGGTGGTGCTGCTCGCCGACGATCGCGACACCACCGCCGATTCGGTGGAGCGCCTGATGGGTACCAAGGCCGAGGCGCGCTTCGCCTTCATCTCGGACAAGGCCGAGTTTGCCAGCGAGGAATTGCTGGACGTCTGAGCCCTCGGGCCGTGTTCCGTTCAAGAGCCTCGGCGAGAGCCGGGGCTCTTTTGTTTGGGGGGACGCCGCCTTTTTATCGATGACGCCGGCCGAGGGTCCGCACGGCCATGAGCGATTCCCGGCGCCGCCAACGCGACTCGGCCAACGACTCACGGCGCTGAAGCTGAGGCGGGACTGCCTCCATTTCGGACAACGCCCAACCTCCTAACAAAACCTTACCCGGGCCAGAGATTTCGAAATCTGTGTAAGTTGCTGACTCTACGAGGTTATTTATGGATCCGAGAGCCACGCCTCAAATGCACGCTCAGCGGCGTTTTCCGGCGACTGTGCCTAGCCGGCAACAGCATTTCGGCGGGAAACGTCTATAGTCCGGGTCATCAGATGAAACGAACTTCAGCGCGCTCGCGCCTACTACGACAGACCAAGGTTGGGGATTTTGACATGAAGAAGACTTTGCTCGCTCTGACCGCTGTTGCGGCGATGACCGGTTCGGCCTCGGCCGCTGACCTTGGTGCCCGTCCCTACGTGAAGGCTCCGATGCCGGCGCCCGTCGCCAACTGGACCGGCTTCTATGTCTTCGGCGGTGGCGGCGGCGGCCTCTCCAATGCTGACCAGCATGTCCAGACCACTGTCGGCGCGATTCCGCTGACGATCGACCAGCGTCAGGGCGGCTCCGGTTGGTTCGGCACCGTCGGCGCCGGTTACGACTGGCAGTTCAGCGGCACCTGGGTCGCCGGTGTGTTCGCTGACGGTCAGTTCGGCAGCCTCCGCGCAACCATTCAGGATCCGATCGCTGGCATCACCGGCAACCAGAAGCTGGAAACCTCCTGGGCCGCGGGTGTGCGCCTCGGCTGGTTGGTGGCCCCGAACGTTCTCTCCTACGTCAACGGCGGTTATTCTGGCGCTCACTTCGGCCAGACCAATTTCACGACCCTCGGCGGCACCCCCGCTGGCATCCATCTGAACAGCTACAATCGCAACGGCTGGTTCGTCGGTGGCGGCGTCGAGAACAGCCTGAACATCTTCGGCATCACCTCGCCCGGCTGGTTCATGAAGACCGAGTATCGTTCGGCCTTCTACAACGCCAAGACCCAGAACGAGCTGTTCGACGGTACCAACGCGCTGGTGGGCCGCGATATCCGCGCCAACAGCTGGAACCAGACGATCTCGACCTCGCTGGTCTATCGCTTCAACTGGACCGGTCCGGTCGTCGCGAAGTACTGATCTGATCTCACGATCAAACGTCAAAGCCCCGGCATCGTCCGGGGCTTTTTCGTTGTGAGCGCGCCGGCAGCCGGTGCTCGCCTCCAACGACGGCACGCAGCGGTGAGCTGAGCTTCGATCACCCCACCGTATCGGTGATAGCCCTGCCCTGCGCATCGCGACGTGTGCCGGGCGTCGCCGCTGCCGGCGCCGCCATTGTAACCGAAGCAAAGCTGCGGTTACTGTGCGCCCCAAGCTTTCGAGACCGCAGCATCGTAGATGCCGCGAGTCGCGACGGAAGCGGACCGATGGGGGGAATGCATGCGCAGATTTCTGCTTGTAGCAGGCCTGTTCGCCCTCGCCATCGGGCTGCTCTGGATCGGACAGGGCACGGGCACCGTCCCCTGGCCGCGATCGAGCTTCATGGTCAACCAGCTGCAATGGGCCGGCTATGGCGCCGCCATGGCCGGCTTCGGGCTGGTGCTGATCTGGCAGAGCAACCAATAAAAGAAACCAGGGAATACAAGCATGACATCCAGCCGGTTCGATCTCCGCGGCAAGGTCGCGGTCGTAACAGGAGGCAATGGCGGCATCGGGCTCGGCATGGCGCGCGGCCTTGCCGACGCCGGCGCCGACATCGCCGTGGTCGGACGCAACGAGGCGAAGTCCAACGCAGCTGTCGAAGATCTCAGGCAGCGCGGCGTCAAGGCGATCGCGGTTGCGACCGACGTCACCGACAGGGCAGCGATCGAAGCCATGATTGCGCGCGTGGTGACGGATCTCGGCCGCATCGACATCCTCGTCAACAATGCCGGCATGAGCATCCGCAAGCCGCCGCACGAGCTCGAGCTCGACGAGTGGAACAAGGTGATCGACACCAACCTCACCAGCGCCTTCCTGTGCTCGAAGCTCGCCTATCCGGCCTTGAAGGCGTCAGGCAACGGCAAGGTGATCAACATCGGCTCGATGATGTCGATCTTCGGTGCGAGCTTCGCCACTGCCTATGCGGCGAGCAAGGGCGGAATCGTGCAGTATACGCGTGCCTGCGCCAACGCCTGGGCGCCTGACAACATCCAGGTCAACGCGATCCTGCCGGGCTGGATCGATACCGACCTCACCCGGGGCGCGCGGCAGCAGGTCTCGGGATTGCACGAGCGGGTGCTGGCGCGCACGCCTGCGGGGCGCTGGGGCGACGTCGACGATTTCGCCGGCATCGCCGTGTTCCTGGCATCGTCCGCGTCGAACTTCGTCACGGGCACCGCAATCCCCGTCGATGGCGGCTTCTCGGTGATGGCCTAAGGCCGGGCGGCACCACGCAAAAAAGAAGCCCCGGTCGAAGCCGGGGCTTTTGAATTTTGGCAGTGCTTTTTTTGATCGTTGGTCGCGTTGCGGTCGACGTGCTCAGTAGCGGGCGATGGTCGGCGCGTCGAACTTGTAGCTCGCGCGCACGACGGCCCACTGGATATCGCGCGGCTTGGCGTCGAAGGTGTAGTTGGTCGTGGTGCCCCCGAGCTGATAGGTCTGGCTGCCGAAAGCCGCGTAATTGTACTCGAGGCCGACGATCCAGTTGCGGGTGACGCCGTATTCCCAGCCGGCGCCGACGGTCCAGCCGTTGGCCCAGTGGGTCTGACCGCCCGAACCAGCCGTGCCGACGGTGTCGCTGACCGAGAGACGGTTGTTCACGCCGGCATAGCCGCCCTTGATGTAGAAGAGGTTGTTCTGCACGGCGAAGCCGGCGCGGCCGACGACCGTTGCCAGAACGTTGGCACGCCAGGAGAACACGTCGTCACCGGCGCCAAACACGGTGTTCGTGAACGAGCCCTTGTTGTTGAGGCCGGAGATCGTGCCTTCCATGCCGAACACGTAGTTGTTGGCCTGCCAGTTGTAGCCGATCTGGGCGCCGCCCATGATGCCCGAGTTGCGCTGACGGAAACCTTCTCCCGGAGAGAGATCGCCGAAGCCGCCGCTGTTGCCGTTGTTGATGAACTGCTCGTTGGTCCATGCGCCGCCGATGTGGCCGCCGACATAGAAGCCGGTCCAGTTGAACAGCGGCTCGGCGTAAGCTGGCGCCTTCGCGTAGCGCGCGCCGAGATCGGCGGCGGAGGCCGCGCCCGTCGAAACCAGAGCGGTCGTGCAGGCGAAGGCGGCAATCAATTTATTACGCATGGTACACCCCGTGTCCTTTGATAGGCGCAAGGTCACAGACGGGTGTTACTAAAATTCGAATCAACAAAGTTAACGCAGCGCAGGGGCGCGCGCCGGTCCGAAAATCCGTGGGTGCTGTTGCACGCTCGCAACGCCGCACGCGTGATTTAACGCGAAATTATCCCTACCGACTCCCTGCGCTACGATCCCGACGCCGCCCTCGAATGCACGTGCTCGGGCCGCACGCCGAGCGCAAGCAGGCGCGCCGGAATGCCCTGGAGCCACGGCAGTGCGGTGATGAGGCGCACGATCAGCGGCACCTTGAGCGGCCGGTCGCCCGACTGCAACGCGCCGCTGATGATGTTGTTCTGCACGATCTCCTGCATCCGCTGCGTCATCTTCACCGGAAACTCGCGGCGACGCCTGATAGCATCGAGATCGTTCTCGGACGGGCAGCCGTGTTGCATCTTGTCGGCCAACAAATTGGCGGTCGCGACCGCATCCTGCACGGCAAGATTGACGCCGACGCCGCCGATCGGCGACATCGCATGCGCGGCGTCGCCGATGCAAAGCAGGCCCGGTCGCGTCCAGCGCTTAAGGCGGTTGATCGCGACGGTCAGCAGCTTGACGTCGTCGAAGCTCTTCACGTCGGCGATTCCTGATCGAAGGATCGGCGCCATGCGTACGACGTCGTCGAGCAGCGCCTGCAGTCCCCTCGCCTTCACTGCCTCGTGCTGGCCCTTGGCGATGACATAGGCGCATTGCCAATAGTCGCCGCGATTGAAGGTAATCATCATCTTGCCGGGCTCGACGCGCGCGAACACGTTTTCTGTCTCGTCGGATTTGCGGCCGGCGCGGAACCACAGCACGTCCATCGGTGCGCCGATCTCCTCGACGGCAAGGCCGGCGCGCTCGCGCACCGTCGAATGCCGGCCGTCGCAGGCTATGGTGAGATCGGCCTCGATGGCGAGGATGCCGTCAGGTGTTTTCGCCCGCACGCCGGCGATGGTCTCGCCGCAGCGGATCAGATCGACCGCCTCCGTGCTCATCATCACCTCGAGCGAGGCAAAGCGCCGGCCGGCCTCGCGCAGGAAGTTCAGGAAGTCCCATTGCGGCATGAAGGCGATGAAGGGGTATTTGGTGTTGAGCCGGCTGAGATCGGCGATGCGCACCGGCGTGCCGCCGAACAGGCCGTCCATCTTCTGCAAGCGCTGATGCGGCAGTTTCAGGAACTCGTCGATCAGGCCGAGTTCGTCCATGACTTGAAGCGTCGAGGGATGCACGGTGTCGCCGCGAAAATCGCGGAAGAAATCCGCATGCTTCTCCAGCACCACGACCTCGATGCCGGCCCGTCCCAAGAGATATCCGAGCATCATGCCGGCCGGTCCGCCGCCGACAATGCAGCAGCGGACTTTTTTCGTCCGGTTCGATTGTTGGTCGGATGCCATTGGAGCCACGATCCGCGATGTGAGTATCGATCAAGATATGGCGGACAATGTAACGCCGATTCCGCTCCAACGGAGCCTGAATCTGGATGCGCGGTGTCGCGCTGGCCGGCAGCTCTGAGCACGCCGCTTCCGTTCCCGGGAATAAGCCGCGCCCCCTATTGTTAATGGGAGATACGACCCAAAAGGGGCATCAGAGGGAACGTTCAACGTGGCATGGTTGCTTGCAGGTGTCGCAGCCTGGCTAGCCGTCAACATCGCGCTCGTCTATCTGCGCACGCGCCGAAGCCGCGATGCGGAAGAGAGCGAGTCGAGGACCTAGCTGTGTCTGCGACGAGAGCCGCGCCTGCGTGGGCGTCCGCGTCAGGGGCGCCGGTTGCCACATGCGAGGCAACAGATAGGCCCGCACGGCGCGGGCCTATCCTGGACGGGAACTGGATTATTTCTGATCTTCATTGCTGGTCCCGCTGCCCGGGCTGCCGATCGGCAACCCGTTGGGGGCATGGCCGGCACCAGCGTTCCGCGCAGCTTGCGCCGCTGTCGGCGACGTGCCGTTCGCGGTTGGCGGCTGAACGTTCGGATTGCTCTGGTTCGTGTTGGTGCTGACGTTGGCCCCGGTGGTGGTGCCATGCGTCCCCATCCCTGAAGGAGCCGACGGCCCCGAATTGGCGCTGCTCGATGATGTGCCCATTCCGGCACCTGAGCTGGCCGCAGATCCCGCACCGCCGGTACCCGTCCCTGCAGCGGAGCCGGCACTGGCACCGCCACCCGCGCCACCTCCGCCTCCGCCCCCAGCACCACCACCTCCCTGAGCATAAGCGGTTGTCGAAAGCGCAGCGCAGGCGAAGGCTACGAGGATGGACTTGCGGATCATGGATCGTCTCCCTGGTTTGGTGGACAATCCAGGGACCCGAGGAGTTGTTCCTTTGTGCGAGCTTGCCGAACTTCTTTCGCTTCAGTTGCAGGAAGCCGAAGCCATCAGCTTTCGTCGCTCTGCCAGAAGCTCAGTGATGGTTGGACGACGACCGCAAATGCTGCAAGGGCTTGGCTCCAAGGTGAATTTAACATGCCTCTTGAAGCACAGTTCCGTTAGTCCACTCCCTCGGGGTCGCGACGCAACCGACAAGGAGTCATCATCAATTGTTACTCCGGTTCGCGCTGCGGAAACTCTTGATCTCCGAGACGCTGCCGTCGCGATAAGTCAGCTCCACCGAGACGGACTGCGTGGCGGGAGCGAGCTTCATGTAGAGCGGCATGCCGGCGGTGATCGCGCTGGGGTCGCGCATGTCGCACGGCGGCATCTTCAGCACCTGGTTGGGCACGGCGGTGTCGATCCCGATCCGCACCTCGCGGATGGCGCAGCGATAGGACACGAGGTGCGTGTAGTAGACGAGCAGCCCGTTGAACTCGCGGAACGACAGCCAGCTCGTCGCAGTCATGTCGAGGATCTTGCGCTGGTCGCGGATCAGCGCGGCCTCGGGATCGAACCTGATTGGGAACGGCCCCTGCATGTCGCCGGACTGATCGACATAGCGGACCTCGATGGTGCCCGCCTGCGCATCCGGCGGCAACTCGATCGACGGGTTCGGCATGCGCTTGCGCGTGCGCGGATCGAGCGTGTCGATGAAGCCGGTCTCCCGGAAATCGCCCTTGCCGGCCATGCGCCAGGAAATGCCCAGCGCCGGGTCGGCGAAGGAGAACACCACGCTCCAGCCGCCATTGTGCCGCGAGAAGCTCGCGATCGGCGCGTTGGTGGCCTCCTCCTTCGGCAGCTGCGGCACCGACACCGGCGGCAGCGCTGCGAGCTTCTGCGGCGGCGGGTCGTCCGAACGCGCGACGGCATCCTTGGCAAGGCCGCTGAGGAACACGTCGTCGACCATCTGGTCGAAATAGACAGGCACCTGCCTATGCTTCACGGTATCGGCCATCTCGCTGACGGCCCGGCGGGTGCGCTGCGCCACCTGCACGAGATTCTCGCCGGGCTTGAGCAGCTCCTTGGCGAAGGTGCGCGTGAACACCGAATTGGGATTGGCGTCGTCGTTGGACAGACGATCGAGCGCGGTCTGGCGGGGACCTGCCGAGAACACCGAGAACACGCCTTCAGGCAATTGCGTCATCGGCGCAAGTCCGCCGCCACCGGCGACAGCGCGGGTGCCCTTGCGCTCGAACGGGTTGTTGCGGCAGGCGTCGAACACCAGGATCGACGTTCGCGCCTTCTTGTTCTGAAGACGCTCGACGATGCGGTCGGCCAGGATGGAGGCGTCGCGCACCAGCTCTTCCTGCCCTTCGGTCGCCGACGGCACGTCTGTGGGCAGCAAATAGTTCTGCCCCGCGATCTCGAAGCCGTGGCCGGCGTAGAAAAAGAACGCGGTATCGCCGGGCTCGATCGCCTTGTCGAAGGCGAGCAAGGTCTCGGAGAATTGCTGCCGGCTCTGGTTCTCTGCGACCATCACCGAGAAGCCGAGCTGCTTCAGCGTATCGCCCATGGTGCGGGCGTCGTTGACCGCCTTGAGCAGCTTCGGGACATTCCTGTAGTCGTTGTTGCCGACGACGAGCGCGACGCGCTTCTCGGCATGGGCGGGAAGAGCGAAGCCGCTCAGGCCCGCCACCAGGCCAAGGGCCGCCAGAATTCTGAAAAGCCGACGCGTCATCGCAAGATTCCCGTTGCAGAACGGCCGCAGGCCGCTTCCTTCGAACAGCAGTTCATTGGACCCCCTGCCGCTGTGTGATAGTCGGCCCAGGCGTAATGGCGGTTCAAGGGACCTGGGCTTCGGTTCCATGATCTGGCTATGGCAGATTCCCGCGGAATCTGCTCTTTCTAGGGCGATTGCGCTGCAAGCGGGGGCTGCCGTGTATTGGTGTACCGACGAGGTCGAGCCGAATGATCGCTTCGACTATTGGCGCGAGGTGCGCTCCAAGGGATTGTTCGGCGTCACCGCCGAGCTCGAGCGCGAACAGCGCGCGGACTTCTTCGGCGAATTCTCGCTGCGCCAGCTGGGCGGCGCCGGCCTTGTCGAGCTGAAGGCCTCACCCTACACGGTGGAGCGCAGCACGACCGACATCGCCTACGCGCCGGGCGACGCCATCTGCGTCTATCAGCAGCTCGGCAGCGGCGGCTGGTTCGGCGGCATGCGCGGGAGCGACTTCGCGATCGCCAACGGCAGTTTCGCCACCAGCCATACCGACCTGCCCTACCGCACCGCGCCGCTGGGCGCCGGGGGCTTCCACCTTCGCATCCTGAAGATTCCGCTCAGCAGCATCCCGGCGCAGGACAAGCGCATGCGCGAGCTTTCGCCTCGGACGTTCGGCGATCCCACCCTGGCGCCGCTGCTCGGGGCCTGCTTTGCCGAGCTCGGTGAAGCCTCCGCGGATCAGGCCAGCGAAGCGACCTCCCTCGTCCAGGCTTTGGCCCATCTGGCGCTGATCGAGCGCGGCATCGTCAG
>NZ_JALBGZ010000559.1:0-4212 GCF_023006515.1 Bradyrhizobium sp. PRIMUS42 | reverse complement strand
GACCGCGGATGCGGCTTCCGGCATGGGGCCCGGTTCGCACGGCTCGACCTTCGGCGGCAATCCGCTGGCGATCTCGGCGGCCAATGCGGTGCTCGACGTCATGCTCGAGCCCGGCTTTTTCGACCACGTGCAGAAGATGTCGTTGCTGCTGAAGCAGAAGCTCGCCTCCGTGATCGATCGCCACCCCGATGTCGTCAGCGAAGTCCGCGGCGAGGGCCTGCTGATCGGCATCAAGGCCGTGGTGCCTTCGGGCGATCTCGTGGCCGCCTTGCGTGGCGAGAAACTGCTCACCGTCGGCGCGGGCGACAATGTCGTGCGTTTCCTGCCGCCTTTGATCGTCACCGAGGCCGAGATCGAGGACAGCGTCATCAGGCTCGAGCGCGCCTGCGCTGCGATCTCGTCCAGTTTGACCAAGCGGGCGGCAAGCTGATGAGCACGTCGCCGAAACACTTCCTCGACATCAACGAGCTCCCGCTGTCGGAGCTCAAGCGCATGCTCGCCGCATCCTCCGCCATGAAGGCGAAGCAGAAGGCGCAGCAGCCGGTCAGGCCGCTCGAAGGCAAGACGCTGGCGATGATCTTCGAGCGCCCCTCGACGCGGACGCGGGTGTCGTTCGACGTCGCCATGCGCCAGCTCGGCGGCGAGCCCATCATGCTCACCGGCGCCGAGATGCAGCTCGGTCGCGGCGAGACCATCGCCGACACCGCGCGCGTGCTGTCGCGCTATGTCGACGCCATCATGATCCGCATCCTCAATCACGAGGCGCTGCTGGAGCTTGCGGCCAACGCCACCGTGCCGGTCATCAACGGCCTGACGCGGCGTTCGCATCCCTGTCAGGTGATGGCCGACCTCATGACCTATGAGGAGCATCGCGGCCCGATCGAGGGCAAGACGGTGGCCTGGACCGGCGACGACAACAACGTGCTGGCGTCCTGGGCGCATGCCGCCGAGCGCTTCAAGTTCCAGCTCAATGTCGCAACGCCGCCTGAGCTCGCGCCGAAAAAGGCGATGCGCGACTTCATCAAGACGACCGGCGCATCGATCGTGCTCGGCACCGATCCGGAAGCCGCCGTGCGCGGCGCCGATTGCGTCGTCACCGACACCTGGGTGTCGATGGGCGACAAGGAAGGCGAGCATCGCCACAATGTGCTCAAGCCCTACCAGGTCAACGGCAAGCTGATGTCGCTGGCCAAGCCCGATGCGTTGTTCATGCACTGCCTGCCCGCCCACCGCGGCGAGGAGGTCACGGATGAAGTGATCGACGGCCCGCAATCGGTCGTGTTCGACGAGGCCGAAAACCGCCTGCACGCGCAGAAGGGTATTTTGGCTTGGTGCTTTGACGCGGTGAAGTAATTGCGGTGGGGACGCATTGATGGCCCCATTCTCCGCTGTCATCCCGGACAAGCGCCGCGCGGCGGCGCGCCGATCCGGGATCCCGGCGCGAGCGGCTTGCGCTCGTCGCTGTAACCACAGGATTGAGTTTGGCGAGGACTCGGAGTTGTCATCGCCGGCTACAACGTCATCCTGTGGTTATGGATCCCGGGTTCGCGCTTTGCGCGCCTCGGGACGACATCGAGTTTGAGGTGGCTTTGTGCAACTCCACTCACATCGGGAACACGCCGCCCCCGCGCCCTCTTCCATTTCCCATCCTCCGACCCCAAATAGACCGCCATGGTTTCCCAATCCCCTGACATGAATACCGGGCCCGAAGGCCCGGTTCGCGCACCATCGGCGGTCCCGATCGATGATGCCGTGCTGCCCTACGAGGTCGATGCGCTCGACGTGCGCGGGCGACTGGTGCGGCTTGGCCCGGCGCTCGACGAGATCCTGACCAAGCACGATTACCCGGCGCCGGTCGGCAAGCTGCTCGGCGAGGCCATCGTGCTGACGACGCTGCTCGGCACCGCGCTGAAATTCGAGGGTCGCTTTATCCTGCAGGCCCAGACCGACGGCCCGGTGTCGTTCCTTGTTGTCGACTACATGGCACCGGATCGCCTGCGCGCCTATGCGCGTTTCGATGCCGCGCGTCTCGGCGATACCAGGGATTCCGGCACGCTGCTCGGCCGCGGCCATCTCGCCATGACCATCGACCAGGGCCCCGACATGAGTCGCTACCAGGGTCTGGTCGCGCTCGACGGCGGCAGCCTGGAAGACGCCGCGCACGAATATTTCCTGCGCTCCGAGCAGATCCCGACGCGCGTGCGTCTTGCGGTCGGTGAGGAGTGGCGCTCGAACGACGGCGGCAAGCATCGCTGGCGCGCCGGCGGCATGCTGATGCAGTTTCTGCCGAAGGCACCGGAGCGCGCGCGGCAGGCGGACTTGCACCCCGGCGATGCGCCCGATGGCGTCGAAGTGCACAGCGTCACTGAAGACGATGCCTGGGTCGAGGCGCGCTCGCTGATCGAGACGGTCGAAGACGTCGAGCTGATCGATCCCGAACTCTCCGGCGAGCGGCTGCTGTTCCGTCTGTTTCACGAGCGCGGCGTGCGCGTGTTCAATCCGATGGTGCTCAAGGCGCAGTGCTCCTGCTCGCGCGATGCGGTCGCCTCGATGCTCAAGAGCTTCTCGCCCGACGACCGTGCCGCGATGGTCAAGGACGACAAGGTCGTCGTCACCTGCGAGTTCTGCAGCTCGGTGTACGATTTCACGCCGGATGAAGCGGGCGTGGAGGGCGCGTAGCGAGCTCTCGTAGGGTGGGCAAAGCGAAGCGTGCCCACGTCTCTGAAATGGTGAAAGATGGTGGGCACGGCGCTTTGCGCCTTTGCCCACCCTACGGCACCTCGCCTGTGTCGCCCTCTGTCAATCCATCCTCGCAAAAATATTCCACTTTACCGAAATTCGGTTTTATCGTATGTGTCATCCATCCCGGCTCATCCAAGAGGGGCGATCTTGTGTCGTCACGCATCGCGAGCCGGGGCTGCGGTGGACGCGGCAGCGTCGGCACGAGATGGGGCGGGCAGGGCGGGTAGTCCCTGTGAGCTCGAAACCCGCGTGCAGACGAGCGGCGCTGCTAGGTTCGTCTCGCCTGTAAGTTTCGCAGCTCCGTCGACTGGGCTGGAAATACTGCGGCGAAGTGGCGGGCCGTGCGTACGGCAAAACCGTGTGGTCCTGGCCGTCGTTGCTACGGTCAAGTCTTTCGCGAAGGTGCGAGCGAGCCCAACCGGGCGGACTGCATCATCCAATTCGCGGGGCGAGGGAGGCCAGAGGAAAGTTCGGCTCCCGGGAGAGCACGGCATAAGCCGTCCGACCATCGCGCAGGGAAGGCCGAGTGATCGGCACCACCTGTATGCTGCTGTGCGGTCTTCTTGCGCTACATTTCGCGCAGCAGACCGCGGGTGCGAGCTGGCACCCGGCCTTCCCTGCGCCCTCTTGGATTTGAGGGTAGCGAGATGAAGCAAAGCTCGGGTGGTTCAAGCCGCGAGGCTACGAAGGCGTGTCTGGATGACGTAGGATGGGTAGAGCGAAGCGAAACCCATCATGCCTCCGCGAGGATGAGAGACGATGGGTTTCGCTTCGCTCTACCCATCCTACTTGCAGACGACACCACCCCTAATTCAACACCCTCTTGCTGTCCGGGCTGTCCAGCGAAAACGCGGGCACGTCGATCTCGAAGCGCTCGCCGCTTTCGGTGACCATCTGGTAGCGGCCGGTCATGAAGCCGGAGGCGGTCGAGAGCGGGACGCCGGAGGTGTATTCGAAACGCTCGCCGGGGGCCAGGATCGGCTGCTCGCCGACCACGCCCTCGCCTTTCACCTCCTGCTGGCGGCCGGAAGCGTCGGTGATGATCCAGTGCCGCGTCTTGAGCTGCACGGTCTCCTCGCCGGAATTGGTGATGACGATGGTGTAGGACCAGAAGTAGCGGGAACGGTCGGCCGACGACTGCTCCGGAACAAAGTTCGGCTCGACGGTCACTTCGATCTGGCGGGTCACTGCGCGGTACATGGTTGCTACCATACCGAAATCCGGCCCCGGAACCAAACGCCGCGGGCGGCTTTGGCGACATCGTCCCGCCAGAATTCGAAGGGAATGACACCCCCGAAGATCCGGCCGCTTTGCGAGTTGACGACCGGACCGGTACACTCCTTGACGCGTCGCGATTTGCGGAAGGGTTTTTCGCCCCCGATGACCATTGCTGACCAAGTGACGGGACAGACGATCGTGGGAACCGCCGGGGCCAAGCCCGCGGGGAGCAAGCCGCGCGCCGCCGCGCCG
>NZ_JALBGZ010000558.1:0-4217 GCF_023006515.1 Bradyrhizobium sp. PRIMUS42 | reverse complement strand
GGCCATCGCGACGATGCGGCCGGCCTTTTGCAGCTTGGTCACCACCGCGCTCTTCTGATCCGGCAGCACCTCGGCCTCGACTTCGGCGATGCCGAGCCGCCGCGCCACCGCCTCAGCCGTGGTGCGATTGTCGCCGGTCAGCATGATGACCTTGATGCCTTCGGCAGCTAGCGCCTTTAGCGCCTCCGGGGTCGAGGTCTTGACCGGATCGGCGATCGCGAACAGGCCGGCAAGCCGGCCATCGACGGCCATGTTGATCACCGTGGCGCCGTCCTGGCGCAACCGTTCGGCTTCAGTGTCGAGCGCCGTCGTGTCGACCCCGATCGAGGCGAGATATCTGGCATTGCCGAGCGCGATGGTTTTGCCGTCGACCTTGCCGGTGGCGCCCTTGCCGGTCGGCGAGTCGAACTGCTCGACCTGGCCGAGGGCGAGCTGCTTCTCCTTGGCCGCACGCACGATCGCGTCAGCCAAAGGATGTTCGCTGGCGCGCTCGACACTGGCTGCAAGCCGGAGGATGTCGTCTTCCGAAAGACCGGCAGCCGGCACGATCGCGACCACCTTGGGCTTGCCCTCGGTCAGCGTGCCGGTCTTGTCGACCACCAGCGTGTCGATCTTCTCCATCCGCTCCAGCGCCTCGGCGTTCTTGATCAGCACGCCGCCTTGCGCACCGCGGCCGACGCCGACCATGATCGACATGGGGGTCGCGAGGCCCAGCGCGCAGGGGCAGGCGATGATCAGCACGCTGACCGCGGCGACAAGGCCGAAGGCCAGCCGCGGTTCCGGTCCGAGCCATGCCCAGGCGGCAAAGGCGACTATCGCGACAATGATCACGGCCGGCACGAACCAGCCCGCGACCTGATCGGCCAGCCGCTGGATCGGCGCGCGGGAACGCTGCGCGTCGGCGACCATCTGTACGATCTGCGACAGCAGCGTTTCGCGTCCGACCTTGTCGGCACGCATGATGAAGCTGCCCGATTGGTTCAGCGTGCCCGCGATGACTTTTGCACCGGTCTCCTTGGTGACCGGCATGGACTCGCCGGTGACCAGGGATTCGTCGAGCGAGGAGCGGCCCTCGAGGATTGCGCCGTCGACCGGCACCTTCTCGCCGGGACGAACGCGCAAGCGATCGCCGGCATGAAGCGTGTCGATCTCGACCTCATGCTCGCTGCCATCGGCATCGACGCGGCGCGCGGTCTTCGGGGCCAGCTGCAACAGCGCCTTGATCGCGCCCGAGGTCGCGTCACGGGCCCGCAGCTCCAGCACCTGACCGAGCAGCACCAACACGGTGATGACGGCGGCCGCCTCGAAATAGACGGCGACCGCGCCTTCATGGCCGCGGAAGGTGGCGGGAAAAATCTGCGGCGCGACGGTGCCGATGATGCTGTAGACATAGGCAACACCGGTGCCCATCGCGATCAGCGTGAACATGTTGAGGTTACGCGTCAGCAGCGATTGCCAACCGCGAACGAAGAACGGCCAGCCGGCCCACAGCACCACCGGCGTGGCGAAGACGAGCTGGATCCAGTTCGAGAGCGTCTGATCGATCCAGTTGTGCGGGCCCGCGAGATGGCCGCCCATCTCCAGCGCCACGGCCGGCAGCGCAAGTGCGCCACCGATCCAGAACCGCCGCGTCATGTCGGCAAGCTCCGGGTTTGGGCCGGTCTCCAGGCTTGCCACTTCCGGCTCGAGCGCCATGCCGCAGATCGGGCAGCTGCCGGGTCCGACCTGGCGGATCTCCGGATGCATCGGGCAGGTGTAGATCGTGCCCGCGGGCATCTCGGGCTCGGGCGCCTTGTCCTTGGCAAGATATTTGGCGGGGTCGGCGGCGAACTTGGTGCGGCAGCCGGCGGAGCAGAAATGGAAGGTCTCGCCGTGGTGCGTGAGGTTGTGCTTCGAGGTCGCGGGGTCGACCGTCATGCCGCAGACGGGATCGAGCACCTTGGTCGCGCCATCACCATGGTCATGCGCGTGATGATGCGCGTGGCCGGCACGGTCGCCGTGCCCGCCGCAGCAGGAAGACGCGGCCGGCTTGGCCGCTGGAGCAGCTGGGCTGGAACAGCCGCATCCTGTTTCCGGCTCGTGATGATGCCCGTGTTCGGCGTCTTTCATGGCGAAGCTCCGGCCTTGCAATACATACCCTATGGGGGTATATAGACCCCATGCGCAAGGACATCAAGGCATCCGTCGGAAAACGCCTCGGCCGGATCGAAGGCCAGGTTCGCGGCCTCTCGAAAATGATAGAGGAAGACCGCTACTGCATCGACATCGTGACGCAGATCTCGGCGGTGCGTGCCGCGCTGCGCCGGGTCGAGGAGGAGGTCCTGAAGGACCACGTCGCCCATTGCGTCGAGCACGCGATCGCGAGCGGCGACAAGGCCGATCAGCGCGAGAAGATCTCGGAGCTGATGGCGGTGATCGGACGGGCGGAGCGGTAGGTCTTCACTTCCGTCATTGCGAGCGAAGCGAAGCAATCCAGGCCGCCCCCGCGGAGGCAGTCTGGATTGCTTCGTCGCTGCGCTCCTCGCAACGACGGTTGTTGAGGAGAGATCGCACGACATCCTCAGATGTCGTCCCTGCGAAAGCAGGGACCCATAACCCCAGGGAGGTGTTTGGCGAAGACTCGTCGCTTGGCACTTCTACGACCTGTAACCGATAGATCGCCCGGTATGGGTCCGTGCTTTCGCAGGGACGACGATGAGGCTTACGCCGCGATCTCGCAAGTATTTCCGCGGCGACGCGCGCGGTACATCGCGAGTTCGTTCAGCTGCACAAAATGCTCGGAGAAATTGGTGGTCATCTCCGCAGGCTGCGCGCTCACTTCTTCAGTCGGAATCTCAACCGGCGCTTCTTCGTCAATCGCCTCAGGAACGAGCGGCGGCGCACGGAGCGTTTCTGGAAACACACTGAATGTGCCCGCTACCTCCTCGAGCGGCTTCTGCTTGTCGGCCCAGTGCAGGGCGGTGTAGTCGAACCCGTGCACGATGGTGGGTTTGACGACTTCGAAATAGGGCGAGATGTCGAAGTCGCGGGGCATGTAGAGCGAGGAATCGCGGATGTGCAGGATCTCGCGGCGGGCGGCGCGGCTGCCGGCCTTGGTGATCTTGGGCAGGATCGGGTAGCGCACGGCATCGAACGCCTGCGCGATCAGGGCCGAGCAGATGATCTTGGTCGGATCGCCCGAGCCGAGCGCGATCATGCGCCGCCGCCAGCGCTGCGGCACCGGCAGCGGGAACAGGAAGCGCATGAGATCGACGATGTTCTTGGTGTCGTAGCCGAAGCCGATGCGGTTGATCGCATAGCGGCAGACCGTGGTGCGGTCCTCATAGGACAGCCCGACCGGGCGGCAGAGGCGGGTGTGATAGGGGAAATATTTCGACAGCGGCGCCGAGGTGACGCCTTCGCCGATGTTGGCCTCGATCAGCACATGCGGTTCGCCGTCGCGCTCCTCCGCGCCCTCGATCGGACCGACATAGAGTGCCGCATGCGACCAGGTGGACTGCGTCAGATATTTGATGATGCCGGAGATGCGGTTGTTGCCCTCGACCAGCAGCACGTCGCCGGGCTCGATGACGCCGCGCAGGTGCTCCGGGTCGCTCGGCGTGAACGGCTCGTAGCCGGGCACCTCCTTCGAGAGGTACGCGGCAATCAGCTTGCCGACTGAATCTAGGACCGTCCCCATCTCAAACTCCCCCCACGGCCTTTTCCGGCCGTCTTTTTCCCTTCTCTAACATGGTCGAAACGTGTTGCAATTCGGTTCATCACTCCGTGAGGTCAAGCACGATTGATTCACCATGATGGTTGCCGTGCAACATCAGATACGGCAAGGTTCGCTGACTGTTCCCGTTCGCCGCAAGTCCTCGGAAACCATGACATGACAATCACGCGCCGCAGTTTCCTTTCGGCGTCGGCGGTTCTTGCCGCGATGCCGGTTCTGCGCGCGAACGCCGCGACCCTGCCGCGCGAGGCCGACATCGTCGTGATCGGTGCGGGGGCCGCCGGAATCGCCGCAGCGCGGCGCATCATGGCGACGGGACGCAAGGTCATCGTGGTGGAAGCGGCGTCCCAGATCGGCGGCCGCTGTATCACAGACAGCACGACCTTCGACACGCCGTTCGACCGCGGCGCGCGCTGGATGCACAATCCCGACACCAATCCGATGATCCGGCTGGCGCGCAGCGCGGGGCTCGACGTGCTGCCGGCGCCCTCGGGCCAGAAGA
>NZ_JALBGZ010000557.1:0-4221 GCF_023006515.1 Bradyrhizobium sp. PRIMUS42 | reverse complement strand
AGCAGCGCAGCCACCGCGCCGGGGCGAAGGCGGTCGTCGGCATCGAGGAAGAGCAGCCATTCGCCGCTTGCATGACGTGCGCCGAGATTGCGCGCAGCCGACACACCGGCGGAATCATTGGTCATCAGGCGCAGTCGCGGGTCGCGAATGGCACGGACGATCGCGGTGGTATTGTCGGTCGAGCCGTCGTCCACGACGATCACTTCGCCGACCTCAACCTGCGCCAGTGCGCTCGCGAGGGTTTCGCCGACATAGGTCGCCACGTTCTTGGCGGGAATGACGACGGACACCGACGTGGGCGAACTCGACGTCAGCGGCTGGCGCACCGCCGGAGCGCTGCGTGCTGTGGCCGGCAGATCGAGAACGTGTTCGGCAGTGATCTGAGCCACGGCTCGCCTTTAAGAGTCTGTTAACCAGGACGCCGCTGCTGAATGAACGATGCGATCATTCGCAGCCTTGGATGTTTGCAAATGATACTCGGATTGCGGCCCGATCGTCGCCGCGAAGGCGTGTGTCGGCGTGGTTTCGTCAATTAGCGTTAAGCCACTGGCATTAAGCCTGTGGCAGATTTGGAGGAGAGCGACAGCCGGTCCCATGCGAGAATGAGCATCCGGCTGCCGCGGATGGATCCAGTGCCCGTAAAGACGTTCGAACACGACCCCGATGCGATGATCCTCAACCTCTTTTACGAGGACAAGGACGACCGCTGGTTTCCCGGCGACCGGCATCTGCGGCGCATGGCTCGCCGCGTGCTGCTCGGCGAGCCGCGCATGAGCGGCCAGCTTCGCGTATTCCTCAATCTCTGTGCAGGGCTCGACCGGCTCGGTATCCGCTATCGCGTCAACGATTACGGCTACATCGCACGGCATCCGGACGAGCTCGCCTGCATCATCGGCCGCACCTTCCTGCTCGACAAGTTCGCGTGGAAGAACCCGATCCTGCTCGGCGTCGCCGCGCACAATCATCCGCTCGACGATCCTGATCTGTTCAAGCGTCTCCCCGTGAAGAAGGTCGTGGTACCCGGCCCGTGGTACGTCGACATGTACCGGCCGTACTGGCCCGAGACGGAGGCATGGCCGGTCGGCATCGACACCGATCTCTGGGCACCGTCGCGCGGCTCGCAGAAGACGGTCGACGTGCTGATCTACGACAAGGTTCACTGGGACCGCGAGCGCTATGCACCGGAGCTGATCGAACCCGTCCGCGCCCGTCTGCGAAAAGAGGGGCGCTCGTTCATGGAGCTGCGCTACGGCAGCTACAAGGAGGAAGACTATCAGGCCGCGCTGGCGAGCTCGCGCGCGATGATCTTCCTCTGCCAGAACGAAAGCCAGGGCATCGCCTATCAGCAGGCTCTGTCTTGCGGCGTGCCTGTTTTCGCCTGGGATCCGGGTGGCCCATGGCGAGACCCCGACTACTATCCGCACCGCGTGCAGTTCGCGCCGGTGTCGTCGGTGCCGTATTGGGACGAGCGCTGCGGGGCCAGGTTCGCCGACGTCGCGGGGTTCGAGGCGGGGTGGGAAAACTTCTGGGCCGGCTGTGCCGCTGGCATGTTCGATCCGCGCGGTTTTATCCTGGACAGTCTCACGCTCGAGCAACGGGCGCTGCAATATTACGAGATTGCGCGGAGCATCGTGCGGCAGCCGCCGGCGCAGACCTCCGCCACGCCTGTTGAGGGGTGCTCGGCAGCGTTGAGCCAGGAGCTGGAGCCTCACCGACGCCACCAAATGTCTTGAGCCATGGACCGCAGCGCCGCTGACATCACTGAGCTCGAGGTCCGATCGTTGGGCCGTGTCGTGCGCGATGGCCTGGCGCAGCTCAATGCCGTGCAGGCTGCGCGTTGTCTCGTCGCCGTCGCGTCGCTGCTGCTGGTGCTGGTGACGCTCGATCCCTTCCCGGACCTGCGCAATCCCGATGTCACCAATGTCGTCGGCGGACGCATGGCGCTGACCTATGTGTCTTGGGGGCTGCTGGCTGCGGTCGCGGTGCTGTTCGTCGCCGCGACGGATGGGCCGGCGCTGAAGAGCCTGGTGACGCCGCTTCATCTCTGCCTTGTGGGCTGGCTGCTAATCAACATCGTCCTCTCCGAAAGCCCAGGCGTTTCGATCCAGCGGTTCGTGCTCCTCGCAAGCGTGACGTCGCTCGCCGTTCTGCTGCCATTGCTGCCGCCGACGCAGCGCAGCTTCAATCTTTGCCTGGGTGCCGCCGCGCTGGTGTTGCTCGCGCTGTGCTATCTCGGCGTCTTCCTCGCGCCGCAATATTCGATCCACACCTCGCTTGATATCGCCGAGCCGCAGCTCGCCGGCGACTGGCGTGGCAGTTTTGGCCACAAGAACGTCGCCTCACCCGTAATGACGATCCTGGTCTATGTCGGAATCTATCTGTCCGCCGTGGGCTCGTTCGTGATGGGACCCGCGATCGCGGCGCTCGCCGGCATCTTCCTGATCTTCACCGGCGGCAAGACGTCGTCGGTGCTCTGCCTTGCGGTCTATGTGCTCGCGTCGCTGGTCTATGTCACGCCAAGCCTGTGGCTGAAGCGGATCATCTGCTTCGTGCCGCTGATTGTGATGAACCTGCTGACGGTCGGCAGTGTCTTGAGCCCCGCGCTCGGGGCCATGACGCGGCTGCTTCCGCTCGATCCCACCTTCACGGGCCGTTCCGCCATCTGGGAGTTCGCGCTCGCGGCCTTCGCCGAAAAGCCGATCATCGGTCACGGCTATGCGGCCTTCTGGGACGACGTCACGGCACGGCAGACCGCCCAGGGCGCTGAATGGGCGACGTCGGCGGCGCACAGCCACAATAGCTATCTCGACCTCGCGGTCACCATCGGCCTGCCGGGACTCGTGCTCGTGATCCTCGTCTTCGTGCTCGCACCGCTCGGCAATTTCCAGTCAGCCCGGGCTCACAGCCGCAGTGGCACGCTGGCAAAGCTGTTCCTGACCGTATGGCTGTTCGGCCTGTATTACGGAGCGACCGAGACGTTCCTGCTCGAACGGCAGAATCCGATCTGGTTCATGTTCGCTCTGGCGGTGGCCGGTCTGCACTTCCTGGCGCGATTCCAGTGCGTCGCGCAGACGGAACCGAAGCAATGACAGCTTGTCGCATCCAAGGCTGTTTGTCGTGGCAATGGCTTAACGATAAGCGCCGTTCCTCGTGGTCTCCGACAATACATAACCTATTACCGAACATTCAGTAGTCGTATGTCCCGCGAATGACGTTCCTCAGCGTCGAGCAATTAGATGGTCTTGTGTCCAGCACGTCGGGAATCGCGATCGATTTCGTGCGTGATTGGCGCCAGGCCGCTTCGCGCCTGTACGCCGGGCATCGCACCGCTTTCCAACATGGCTACTGGCTTGGAGCCTGGTACCAGGCGTTCGATGATGTCGCGCCGCTGATCGCCGTGATCTCCGATTCCGCCACCGGCAAGGACATCGCGATGGTGCCGATGATCAGCCACATCAGGCGCGGCATCCGCATCGCCGAATTCGCCGATCTCGGCGTCTCCGACAACAACGCGCCGATCCTGGCGCGCGATGCCGCGTCGGATGCGGTGGCGATGCATGCGATCGGCAAGGCGCTGGTCGAGGCGTTGCGCGCCTTGCCCGACGGCTTCGATTTGCTGCGCCTGAGGAAGATGCCGGTCGAGGTCAGCGGCAAGCCGAACCCGCTGGTGTCGCTCGGCCGGATCGGGTCCTCTTCGCTCAACGGCAATCTCGTGCAGATGGGCGATGACTATCGAGCCTACCAGGCCTCAATCAAGCGCATGCAGATGCCGCGCTGCTGGCGCGTCTTCACCCGTCATGCCGGCGCGCGGTTCGAGATCGCCAAGGATGTCGGGCGCGCGCATGAACTGATGGACGTGATGGACGTCCAGCAGCAGGCGCGCATGCAAAAGCTCGGCTCGCCCTTCGTCCTCGACGACAAGACCCATGCGCGATTCTATCGCGAGGTGGTCCGCCAAGGCATTGCGGAGGGCTATGCCGTCGTCTCGGCGCTGGTGTGCGACGAGGGTATCGTCGCCACCGCGCTCGGCGTCCGGCACGGTGCGACCTATTACCTGCTGCGCATCAGCCATGGCGGCGATTCATGGTCGAGCTGCTCGCCGGGGCTGCTCGTCGCCGAGCGCACCCTGGCGGCGCTGCATGCAGAGGGCGTGCGCCGTTTCGACCTCAGCATCGGCAATCATGACTACAAGCGGCGCTTCGGCGCCGCGCGGGTGCCGCT
>NZ_JALBGZ010000556.1:0-4226 GCF_023006515.1 Bradyrhizobium sp. PRIMUS42 | reverse complement strand
ATGGCGCGCGCTCGCGCAGCGCGCGGTCGAGCCGAACGGATATTACCTCCCGGCCTGGGAGCTCGCCGTCAGCGCAACCGCGCGCGGCCGAACCGAAGCCTCGGCCTTACCCGCATTCGACGGTTCTTCGACGCGGCTGATCGGGCTGATGCCGGTGATCTCGCTGTGGCGCGCCTGGAAGATACCCCTGCCCGCGCTGGTGAGCGCGCATCCCTACGGCACGCTGTGCAGTCCGCCGATCGACCGCGACGCGCCGATCGAGGCAGCCGCATCTCTGTTGCAGAGGGCGCGCGAAGCCGGCGCGCATGCGCTCGTGCTGAATGACGTCGCGCTCAACGGTGCTGCGATGAATGCACTCAGCCAGGTCCTGAGCCGCGACGGCCTGAAGCCGCGCGTGCTTTCCTCCTACGTCCGCGCCAGCCTCGATGCGACGCAGGACAGCGAAACGCTGCTGCGCGACGCGCTCGGCACCAAGAAGCTCAAGGAGCTGCGCCGCCTGCGCCATCGCCTCGAAGAGCACGGCCCTGTTACGTTCGACGTGGCACGCCGGCCTGACGAGATCGCGTCCGCGCTCGAAACATTCTTGCAGCTCGAGGCCAGCGGCTGGAAAGGCCAGCGCGGCACCGCACTGGTCCAGCATGCGGGTGATGCGACCTTCATTCGCCGCGCCGTCCCGGCGCTGGCTGAGACCGCGCAGTGCGAGATCATCACGCTTCGCGCCGGCGCGACGCCGATTGCCGCCGGCATCGTGCTGCGCCATCAGGATCGCGCTTTCTTCTTCAAGCTCGGCATCGACGAGCGCTTTGCAAGATATTCGCCGGGCGTGCAGCTCACGCTCGACCTCACCCGCCATCTCTGCGCCGATCCCGCCATCGCCAGCGCGGATTCCACTGCGGGCGCCGACCACCCCATGATCAACCCGATCTGGCGCGGACGCTTCGCAATTGGTGACGTGCTGATCCCGCTGCGCCGGCACGATCCGGTCGTCGCGCTCATTTACGGAGCGCTGGTCGGCGTCAACGCGGCGCATGAGGCTGCGCGCCGCATGGTTCGCCGGCTCCGCAAATAAGCGAAAGCTACTCCGCCGCCTGCGCGTTGATCTCCTCCGAGACCTGGCGGATGGCGCGGGCGAGCAGGTTCGGATCCTGCGCGCCGGAGACGGCGTATTTCTGCGCGAACACATAGGTCGGCACGCCGGAGATGCCCTTCTCAGCGGCTTCCTGCGCGTCGGCCGAAACGCGCGCGACGTCCTCGTCGGTGGCAAGGCGCTTGCGCACGTCCTCGGCATCGAGGCCGATGTCGGCGGCCGCCTGTACCAGCACGCTCACATCGGTGAGATCGCCGCCGTCGCGGAAATACAGCTCCATCAGGCGCTGCTTCATCTCGGGCGCCTTGCCGATCGCTTCCGCCCACAGGATGAGGCGATGGCAGTCGGTCGTGTTGGGCTGACGGGCGACCAGCTCGGGCTTGTAGAGAAGGCCCTCTTCGCTTGCGGCCGCAACGACGCGCCCGGCGATGCCCTTATAGGCCTCCACCGAACCGAACTTCTGGGTGAGATAGGCCTCGCGGCTGATGCCCTCGCGTGGCACCCAGGGATTGAGGAAGAACGGGCGGAAATTGAGCTTGACCGGAACGTCCGGAACGAGCGCGAGCGCGCTCTCGATCCGGTGCTTGCCGATATAGCACCAGGGGCACACCACGTCGGAGACGACGTCGATCTGGAGCGGTTTGAGCGTGCTCATGTCAGGCGCCTCCTTCGGGCAATACGGGTTCGCCGCAAGATAAGCCGAACCGGAGACGGCGCAAGGCACCGGACCTGCATGGCTCACGACTTCACCTCTGCGGTTATTGTGACAGGTCCGGCCCGCCGGGATACTCGCGGCCACGATCAAGCCCAGGGATCAAGAAGGGAAGACCGCAATGAGCGCCATTTTTAGGCCGGAAGGCCATCAATTCCGGGCCACGGAGCATGCCGGCGGTCCGTGGTCGCCGGACATGTTGCAGGGAAGCGCCACCACCGCCCTCATGACCCGCGAGGTCGAGCGTCTCGCCGCAGAATCCGGCTTCGCCGTGCGGCGCCTGACCTTCGATCTGTGGCGACCGGCGGGCCTGCGCGCCTTCAGGACCGTCAGCGAATTGCTGCGCGATGGCCGCAAGGCCAAGACCTTGCAGGTGCGGCTGATGGACGGCGAGACGGAGATCGGCCGTTGCACGGCACTGCTGACGGCGCCGAGCGCAGAATCGCCCGTCGATCCCTTTGCGAGGCCCGCGGCGGTCGACAAGGCGCCCGAGGCGGGTGCTCCACCGCCGGCTTTCGCGCAGAAATGGAGCCGCTATTTCCAGAACGTCTCGGTGCGGCTGATCGAGGGCGCGCTGGAAAAACCAGGCCCTGCGGCGGCCTGGATGCGGCTCGATGCGGCCCTGGTCGAGGGCGAGCCGAACACGCCGCTGTTGCAAGCGGTGCAAGCCGCGGACTTTTCCAGCGGCGTCGCGCAGATCGTCGACATGCGCGACTGGACCTTTATCAACCCGGAGATCAGCCTCTATTTCTTTCGGCCGCCGGAGGGCGAATGGATCCTGATCCGCGCCACGACGCGCGTCGGCGCCAATGGCGCGGGCCTCACCACGGCGACACTGAGCGACCGCAAGGGACCGTTCGCGGAGGTGATGCAGGCGATGAGCTTCGAGCGGCGCGAGCCCGTGCAGGCTCAGGCGTCCTGAGCCGCGAGCGCGATCAGCGCGGCCTCGGATGCGGCATCAACAGGCATGAACATCTCGACGCGAAGCTCCTGCAGCGTCACGTCCTGCGGCGTGCCGAGCGTCAGCACCGCACCGATCAGGCCGATGCCGACGTCGCCCTTGCGCAGACGCACCTCGCAGAGCGGTCCCGGCACGGCGCTGTCCTCGATCCCAAGTGCGGGAAGCTCCGGCAGCCGCATCAATTCGCGCCAGGTCGATTGCAAGGCCTCATCGAGCGGCGCAGCCATCGCTTCATGGCGCGCACGCGACAGCAGAGCAGCCGCGACGGCGGGCCAGTTCTCGATGAACGGCTTGAGCTCGTTGGGCGCGAGGAACATGCGCATGTGATTGAGCGGCCGCTGCATGCGCTCAGGGCCGAGCAGCATGGTCATCAGGCGCGAGGCGGCGCGATTGGCCTGCTTCACATTCCAGCGCCGGTCGGTCACGATCGCTGGGAACGGCTCGTGCCGTCGCAGCAGAAGATCGATGGCGCGCCGCGCATCGGCAAGCTCGGGCGCGGCAAGGTCGCGCTCGCCATATTGCCGGGCGAAGCCGCCGGCCTCGAGCAGCGCGTTGCGGTCGCGCAGCGACAAATCGAGAGCGGATGCGAGTTGCAGCAGAATGTCCCGGCTTGCTGCCGCCTTGCCGGTCTCGACATGGCTGAGATGCTTGACCGAGATGCCGGCCTCGAACGCCAGCCCCGCCTGGCTCGAGGCTCGGCGCATGCGCCAGCCGCGCAGGAGATCACCGACGGGATTGGCCGGCCGCAACCGCCGGAACGCGCGTGTGTCCATCCGCAGATTATGCGGGGGCCGCTCCTGCCTGTAAACGCCGCTATGGCAAACCGGCCGCCATCTGCTTCAGCCGTTCGGCAGTGCGCTCATCCGCCGGAAAGAAGGTCTCCAGCGCCAGCTCCGACAGCGTGATGTCCACCGGCGTGCCGAACACCATGGTGGTGGAGAAGAAGCTGAGGATCTCGCCGCCATGTCGCAGCTTGAACGGGATCGCGACACTGTCGCTCGAAAGCGGGGCCGCGCGCGCCGGAATGGGATAGCTCTTCAGGTCGTTGTAGAGCTTGATCAGCTCGGGATCGGCGGTCGCCTCGCATTGCCGGTGCAGCCGCTCCAACAGATGCCCGCACCATTCTGCAAGGTTGACCGTGCGCGGCGCCAGCGCCTCGGGATGGAAGGCGAGCCGCAGCACGTTGAAGGGCTGGCCGAGCAGATGCTGTGGGATGCCGTCGAGTAGCGGCGCCACCATGCGATTGGCGGAGACCAGGTTCCAGTGCCTGTCCACCGCCAGCGCGGGATTGGGCTCGTGCGCTCTAAGGACGAGGTCGATCGCCTGGCGGGCTGATTTCAAGGCCGGATCCTCCAGCTGGCGCTGCGGGAATGCCGGCGCATAGCCGGCGGCCACCAGCAGCACGTTGCGTTCGCGCAAGGGCACGTCCAGACGCTCGGCGAGCCTGAGCACCATGTCGCGCGAGG
>NZ_JALBGZ010000555.1:0-4227 GCF_023006515.1 Bradyrhizobium sp. PRIMUS42 | reverse complement strand
CAGGCCGCTGTGAGGCGCGCGCGCAGCGGGCCGACGCTGACCCAGGTGCCGCTGGCGAGCTTGAAGTCTTCACCGACACGGCCGTCGAAATCGAACCCGGCGTTGAGATCATCGGGGTCTGCGGGCTTGAGCGCATCCCCCATCTTGTAAAATCCCTCCTCGTCGAAGGATTTCGCGCTGATGTCGGGCTGGCGCCAGTAGCCGGGCATGACGTTCGGCCCCTTGGCGCGCACTTCCAGCTTGCCGTTGTTCGGCACCAGTTTGGCGTCGTTGCCGGAAACAGGCAGGCCGACATGCCCGGAGCGGCTGGTGCGCGGATTGACCGACATGAAGAACGGTGCGGTCTCGGTGGCGCCGAGCCCGGTCAGCATCGGCACGCGATAACCCTTTTCCTTTACCGCGAGCTCGTCGAGGCTGTCCCAGATGAACGGCGACAGCGCGGCGCCCGAGAAGAACATCGCGTGCAGCCGGTCGAAGAATTTCGCGCGCAGGCCCTGGTCCTCGCGCAAATAGGGCAGCAGCGATTCATAGCCCTTGGGCACGTTGAAATAGACCGTCGGCGAGATCTCCTGGAGATTGCGCACGGTCTCCTCGATGCCGCCCGGCATCGGCTTGCCGGCGTCCAGATACATCGAGCCGCCGTTGTAGAGCGTCAGCCCGATATTGTGGTTGCCGCCGAAGGTGTGGTTCCAGGGCAGCCAGTCGATGATGACGGGCGGCTCGTCCTTCAGGAAGGCGAGCGTCTCGCGCAACATCACCTGGTTGGCGCAGATCATGCGCTGGGTGTTGATGACGGCCTTGGGGTTGCCGGTCGAGCCCGAGGTCAGCAGGAATTTCGCGATCGTGTCGGGGCCGATCCTGCCGTGGACGTCGTCGAGATCGCTGCGGATCGGCGTCGCCATGAGGTCGGCGAGCAGGGTGACGTCACGGCCCGGCACGCCGCCATAGGACGCAGCGATCTCGGTGCCGAGCGAGACATTGGCGGCGAGCGCATCGGCGAACCTGTCGGCATCCTCGGCGAAGACGAGGCCCGGCGTCAGCAGCTTCATCAGGTAAGACAGCTTGCCGTAATCCTTCGACACCAGCGAATAGGCCGGCGACACCGGGCAGAACGGAATGCCGGCATAGAACGCGCCGAACGCGAGCAAAGCGTGGTCGATCGAGTTGCCGGAGAGGATGACGACCGGCCGCTCCGCCGACAGGCCGCGCGCGATCAGGCTCGAAGCGATGTGCCGACTCGCGACGAGCAGCTCGGCGTAAGTGATCTTGCGCCAGCCGCGGCCGCCTTCGCGCTCGGCCATGAAGACGCGGTCCGGCGTGGTCGTCGCCCAATGATGCAGGCGGTCGGTGATGCGGATGGGATAGTCGCCGAGCGGCTGTTTGGGCCGCAGGTAAATCGTGCCGTCGTCGCGTCGCTCGATGTTGACGACGGGATCGCCGAACGAGATGGGCCGCAGCGGAAAAGCGCTCGCGCCGCGCTCCATGCCGGAAGAGGACGGCTGCGCGCTCATGATTTCGGCTTTACCTTTGCGGTCTTGTGTTCGAGAAATTCGCGGATCCTGCGCTTGGCCTCCTTGTCGCTCTGCGCGACGGTCGCCATCAGCGATTCCATCAGGAGGCCGGTCTGCGGATTGGCCTCCGCGATCATCGGCAGTGCCTGGAGCACGGCGAAATTGGTCAGCGGCGCGTTGGAGGCGACCTTGGTCGCGAGCTCCATCGCCTTGCCGAACGCGTTGCCGGCTTCCGTGACATATTGCGCGAAGCCGTAGGAGGCGCCTTCGGTCGCGCTATAGACGCGGCCCGTCAGCATCATGTCCATCATCCGGGCGACACCGATCAGCCGCGGCAGCCGCACCGAGCCGCCGCCGCCGACGAAGATGCCGCGTTGTCCCTCCGGCAGCGCGAAATAGGTCGATGGCTCCGCGACGCGGATATGCGCCGAGCAGGCAAGCTCCAGCCCGCCGCCGATCACCGCGCCCCTGAGGGCCGCGATCACGGGCACGCGGCTGTACTGGATGCGGTCGAACACCCGGTGCCACATCTGGGAATGGAGCAGGCCGCCGGTCGCATCGTGCTCGGTCAGCTCGGAGAGGTCCAGGCCTGAGGAGAAATGATCGCCGATGCCGTGGATGACGACCGCGCCGATATCCTCGGGCAGGGAGGCAAAACACTCGCCGATTTCCAGGATGATGCCGTCATTGAGCGCATTGCGCTTGGCCGGCCGGTTCAGACCCACGGTCAGAACCCGGTCCACCCTCTCGATCCGGAGCAGCCCGGAGGCACCCGCGTCAGCGGTCTCAGCGTTTCCCTGTGTCATTTGCGTCCTTGTCAGAATAGTTATGTTGTATAACGAATTTGGGCGGAGTCAAGGAGGGGAGCCCTCCTAGGCGGCGGGGCAGCTACGCTCGCCTCGCCTCCCCCAGGAACGGGTAACCGCCGGTGTCGTCAGCCCATCGCCACTTGGTCGCCCTTGGTCCCGTGCTCGCGTTGGTCGAGCCACATCGTGCCGAGTGCAAACGCCAGCCACCCGAAATTGTAGGCAAAGCCCACGATCAGAACGACCCAGCCGGGAATCGGTCCGACGGCGGCGCGATCGATAAGTTCCGTCAAGGTCACTGCAGGCGTCGGATGGATGGCAATCTTGCCGTAATAGGCGGTCGCCTGGATGGCGAGAATCCAGACGTAGTTGCGACGCAACCGCCGTCCGGCAGCGCGGACAAATGAAATGTGATGGCGGGGCGCAGTGTAGTCGCGCGCGAGAACAGCCTTCCAGCTATCATCGTGCGTTTCACCGGTGAAGATTGGCGCATAGAAATTCCTCTCCAGCCAACGAGCCCGGGCACGCCAGACATTGAAATAGCGATAACGCCGCGCCTCCATACCAAGGAACACGGCAAGGAGCAGTCCGACGAGTACGAGTGGCAGAGGCGAAGCTCCCGGGCTCGAAAATGTCGTCGACAGTGCGATGCCCATCGTGACGATCGCCCAATTGGTCGTGTTGTCGAGTCGCGTTCGCCAGATCGTCGATCGATAGACCTCGCCGCGGTAGAGATGAGCGATGGCGCCCATTTCGGCGGAGTCGAAGGTGTGTTGGGGGGCTGGTTCGCTGGAAGCCATAAGAGACATGGTGGGACTCCCGTGGTCTGCACAACTTGGCGCAGATTACATTCTGAACCAGGTCCGCCCTAGGTCAAAGACCGATTCCTCACATCACCTGATGCACGTCGATCACCACGCGGTCCGCGTGTCGCGCGGCTGAAGCGACAAAAATGTGCTCCATCAGCCATCGATACTTCTCGTGTCCGGTCTCGAACCGCGGCACAGTGCGGAAATAGATCAGTTTGGGATCGACCGGCTCGCCCCGCTTGAGCTTTTGCAACAGCTCGACCGGGCCGAAGCGCATGCCCTTGTTCTCGACATAGACGGTGGCGCCGTCGTCGGTCTCGAAGGCGTACCTGGCTTCGAGATCGATCAGCTCGTTGGGGCGGATGGTCTGAAAGTCGGCGCCGAAGGGCAGAACCTTGCCGTTGACAGCGCCCTTCACCTCGCCGCCGACGATCGGGATGATGCGGCGCACGCCGATGCCGGTCTCGCCGGCGGTGACGACGTCGCCGATGCGCGCGGTGATGGTGAAGGCGTACTTCGTCTCTAACGTCGGCGTGATCATCGCTTCACCTCGTCAATGCGCCATCATCCGCGTCGGCAGCCACGTCGCCAGCAGCGGGAAGGCGATCAGGATCACCAGCCGCACCAGATCCGTCGCGACGAACGGGATCACGCCCTTGAAGATGGTGGAGAAGGAGACGTCCTTCACCACGCTCTTGATGACAAAGACGTTCATGCCGACCGGCGGATGGATCAGGCCGAGTTCGACCGTCATCACGATGATGACGCCGAACCAGATCGGGTCGAAGCCGAGATGCGTGATCACGGGGAAGATGATCGGCACAGTCAGGATGATCATCGCCATGGCGTCCATCAGGCAGCCGAGCACGAGATACATCACCATGATCAGCGCCAGCACGCCGTAGCTGCCGAGACCGAGGCCGGTGAGAAATTCGGTCACTTTCTGCGGCGTCTGCGTCACTGTCAGGAAATAGCCGAAGATCAGTGCGCCGATCAGCACGGTGAAGACCGCGGCCGCGGTGCGCGTCGCCTGCAGCAGCGAGGCCAGGATCTTCTCGCGGTCGAGGCGGCCCGTCAGCACGCCGATGATGACCGCGCCGG
>NZ_JALBGZ010000554.1:0-4237 GCF_023006515.1 Bradyrhizobium sp. PRIMUS42 | reverse complement strand
GCCGCCACCAAAGCGGCGGCGTGAGGCGATGCGGCGCACGCTGATCAGATCGGCCACCGTCATCAGCATGGATGACGCGATTGGCGATCTCGCGACCTGCGACGTGCTGGTCGAGGGCAATTGTATCGCCGAGGTGCGGCCGTCGATCGACCTCGGCAGCGGCGCGGGCGATACCGAGATCGTCGACGGCAAGGGCCGCATCGTCATCCCGGGCCTCATCAACGCGCACATGCACACCTGGCAGACGGGCTTGCGCGGCTATGCTGCCAACTGGACGCTGCTGGAATATTTCCGCCGCATGCATGCCGGCCTTGCCACCGTATTTCGCCCCGAGGACATCCATATCGCCACCCTCGTCGGCGCGCTGAACCAGATCAATTGCGGCACGACCACGCTGGTCGACTGGTGCCACAACAATCCGACGCCGGATCACACCGACGCCGCCGTGCGCGGCCTGATCGAGAGCGGCATCCGGGCCGCCTTCTTCCACGGCTCACCCAAGCCGGAGCCGAAGCCGGGCGAGCCGCATTTCTCGGAGGTGCCGCATCCGCGCCGCGAGGTCGAACGGCTGCTTGCCGGCCCCCTCGCCGATCGCAACGGCCTCGTCACAATGGGGCTCGCCATTCTCGGCCCGCATTACTCGACCCTCGACGTCGCCATGCATGACTTCCGCATGGCGCACGAACTCAACCTGATCGCCTCGATGCATCAGGGCGGCGGACCGGCCAAGACATCAGGCGGCTGGGAGAAGTTGATCGCGGCCGGCCTCGTCGGCGCCGGGATCAACATCGTCCATGGCAACGATCTGCCTGACGATCTCCTGGATCGAATGATCGATCTCGGTGTGTCCTTCTCGGTGACGCCCGAGAACGAGATGATCCAGGGCCACGGCTTCCCGATTACCGGACGCCTGTTGAAGCGTGGCGTCCGCCCGACGATAGGCATCGACCTCGAATCCATACTGGCCGGCGATCTCTTCTCCGCCGCCCGCATTGCGCTGTCGATGCAGCGGTCGCTCGACAATGCGGAAACGCGCAAAGTGAGTGGCGCCATTCCGGCGACGACCACGATCCCCGTCCGCGAGGCCCTGCGCTGGATCACGACGGAAGGCGCCCGCATGCTCGGTCGCGAGCATCAGATCGGATCGCTGACGCCGGGCAAGCTCGCCGACCTCGTCATCATCAACGCCTCGGATCTCAACCTTGTCCCGGTCCACGATCCCGTCGCAACCGTCGTGATGCAGACGAGCCTCGCGAATATCGAGGCCGTGATGATCGGTGGCGCCTGGAAGAAACGGAATGGCCAATTGCTGGTTGACGGGCTGGAAACGAAGAAACAGCTGCTGGCGCAATCCGGCCGGCGGCTGGTGCAGGACATCGAACGACAGGGACGCGCCGCCTGAAGGCGCCAACGGACAACAACAATGACAGATGCTTCGAAAAACATCGCTTTCATCGGGATCGGCAAGATGGGTCTGCCGATGTCGGTGCTCGTCGCCAAGGCCGGTTACACTGTCACCGCATTCGATCAGAGCGCGGCGCGGCTCGATGAGGCACGCGCGCAGGGCATTTCGATTGCGGCTTCGCCCGCCGAGGCCGTGAACGGCAAGTCCGCCGTCATCACGTCCCTGCCCGATGACACGGCCTTGCGCGGCGCCTTGCTCGGCCCGACCGGCCTCGTCGCCGCGATGGCGCCCGGAGCCATCTTGGTCGAGACCAGCACCGTGAGCGTTGACGCTTCCAACGAAGTTGCAGCCGCCGCGCAGGCACGCGGCATCGCTTATCTTCGTGCGCCGGTCTCCGGCAATGCCAGCATCGTTCATACGGGCGCGCTGACCTGCTTCGTCTCGGGGCCGAAGGACGCCTTCGAGAACGCAAGGCCGTTGTTCGCGGCCTTCACCCGTGCGCAGACCTATCTCGGGCCGGCCGAGGAAGCGCGCTACGCCAAACTCTCGGTCAATCTGATGATCGCCGTGTCGGCGGCGATGATGGCCGAGAGCCTGGCACTGGCGCGCAAGGGCGGCATCGCCTGGCAGGACATTTTGAAGGTGCTAGACGACAGCGCCGTGGCTTCGCCGATGGTGAAGTACAAGACCGCACCGCTGCGCAGCCGCGATTTCGAGTCCACCTTCTCCTGCAAGCAGATGGCCAAGGATCTCGACCTCATCCTCGGCGCCGGCCACGCCGTCGGCGTGCCGCTTCAGCTCGCAGCGCAAGTGCGCGAGACCTATGGCGCCCTGGTCGCACAAGGCGACGGCGAGGCCGACTTCATCGCGACCGTCAAGCACCTCGAGCGACTGTCCGGCCTCGGCGAGCCAAAACTCTGATCGACGGAGATACGCATGCGCAATTTCAACGAGAACACGATCACCGATGCGGTGCTGGAGCGGATCTCGGGCGCGACCGACCCACGGATCAAGCAGGTGAGCGAAGCGCTGGTGCGCCACCTGCACGCCTTCGTCCGCGAAGTGCGGCCGACCCAGAAGGAATGGGAATACGGCATCGACTTCCTGACCCGGACCGGACACATGTGCGACGACAAGCGCCAGGAATTCATCCTGCTGTCGGATACGCTCGGCGTCTCCATGCTGGTCGATGCGATCAACCACCCGGTGCCGGAGGGCGCAACCGAGACCACGGTGCTCGGGCCCTTTTTCGTTCAGGCCGCGCCTGAGAGGGATAGCGGCGCGGATATCTCCGGCCCGATGGAGGGCGATCCGATGCTGGTCACCGGCTCGGTCTCGACCGTCGACGGCCGCCCGCTCGCAGGCGCCGTCGTGGACGTCTGGCATTCCGACGATGACGGCTATTACGACGTGCAGCAGCTCGACGCCATCGGCGATCTCGCGATGCGCGCGCGCTTCCACACTGATGCGAGCGGCAGATTCCATTTCTGGTCGATCAAGCCGGCTGCCTACCCCGTCCCGCATGACGGCCCGGTCGGCCAGATGCTGGAGGCGCAGGGCCGCCATCCCTGGCGCCCGGCGCATGTGCATTTCATGATCTCGGCGCCCGGCTTCGAGCAGCTCGTGACCCATGTGTTCGTCGCCGGCGACCAGTATCTCGACAGCGACGTGGTGTTCGGCGTCAAGGACAGCCTGATCCGGGAGTTCGTCCGTCAGCCCGCCGGCCGTGCGCCGGATGGTCGCATGGTGGAGCACGAGTATTTTCATCTCAATTACGATTTCGGCCTGAAGCAGGTCGCGAGCAACGCAAGAGCCGCTTAGACTTACGCGGCGACGGACCAACAAGAGTCCGGCAACAGGGAGCAGACGGGAGCTGAGGATGGGACCGCGGGTCAGCACGGCAGCATTGGCCGATCGCCTCACAGGCCTGATCGGTCCGCGCGCGAGCGTCGCGCGCGGCGTGCTCGATCAGCACGGGCAGAGCGAGTCGCATTATCGCAATTTGCCGCCCGACATCGTCGTCTTCCCTGAAACGACGCACGAGGTCGCCGAGATCGTCAAGCTCTGCGCTGGCGCGGGCATGCCGATCGTCCCGTTCGGTGCCGGCACCTCGCTTGAGGGCAATGCGGCCTCCGTCGCCGGCGGCGTCTGCTTCGATTTCGCGCGCATGAACAAGGTGCTGGCGGTGCACGACAGCGACATGGATGTCGTGGTGCAGCCCGGCATCACGCGCAAGCAGCTCAATGCGGAGCTGCGCAACACAGGCCTGTTCTTCCCGATCGACCCCGGCGCCGACGCCTCGATTGGCGGCATGACCTCCACCCGCGCCTCCGGCACCATGGCCGTGCGCTACGGCACCATGAAGGACAACGTCATGGCTCTGGAGGTGGTGCTGGCCGACGGACGCGTGATCCGCACCGCCAGGCGCGCGCGCAAGTCGGCGGCCGGCTACGATTTGACACGCATGTTCGTGGGCGCGGAAGGCACGCTGGGTGTTATCACCGAGATCACGCTGAAGGTACACCCGGTGCCGCAGGCGATCTCGGCCGCCGTCTGCAGCTTCGACACGCTGCACGACGCCGTCGATACCGCGATCTCCGTGATCCAGTCCGCCATTCCCGTGGCCCGGATCGAGCTGCTCGACGAGGTCATGATGCGCGGCATCAATGCCTACGCGAAGCTCGGCTATCGCGAGGCGCCCACCCTGTTCTTCGAATTCCACGGCTCGGAGTCCTCCGTCGCCGAGCAGGCCGAGGCCGCGCAGGCGATTGCCGCCGACCACGGCGGCCACGGCTTTGCCTGGGCCAAGGCAGCGGAAGATCGCAGCCGGCT
>NZ_JALBGZ010000553.1:0-4239 GCF_023006515.1 Bradyrhizobium sp. PRIMUS42 | reverse complement strand
GTCTCGTCGCGCTCGCGCCGCGCGATGAGCGCGTCGTGGTGCTCGGGCCGGCGGAGGCGCCGCTCGCCGTCATCAAGGGCCGCTATCGCTTCCGCATCCTGGTGAAATCGGCGCGCGGCTTCGATCTGTCGGACTATCTGCGCAATTGGCTCGCGGTCTGCCCGAAGCCGACGGGCAACCAGAAGCTCGAAGTCGACGTCGATCCGCAGAGTTTTTTGTAGCCCCCGCTCTCTCCACGTCATTGCGAGGAGCCCTTGCGACGAAGCAATCCGGGGTCCTTCCGCGGAAACAGTCTGGATTGCTTCGCTGCGCTCGCAATGACGCTGTGGGAGCAGTGCCTCTCTCTGTCCGTGGTGCCCCGGACGCAGCGCAGCGCTCCTTCAGCGGTGCGCTGCAGAGCCGGGGCCCATGTGGCCCAGGAGTCCGCCGCCTGGGTCCCGGCTCTGCGCCGCAACGCTCACGCGTTGCAGCTTGTCCGGGACACGCAGAAAGGCGCGATGACAGAACGTAAAAAAGCCCGCGGTCCCCCAAGACCGCGGGCTTGTTTCAGGCGCGCATCAAACTGATGAAAACTGCGCGCGTGGTGTGGGGCGCCAGCGCGCCTTAGGAGACGACTTCCGCGGTGACGCGGCCGACGCCGCGACCTGTGAGGCCGATGGCGCGGGCAGCACCCGTGGAGAGGTCGAGCACACGGCCGCGAATGAACGGGCCGCGGTCATTGATGGTGACGACGACGCTCTGGCTGCCATGTGTGACGCGCAGCTTGGTGCCGAACGGCAGCGAACGGTGCGCCGCGGTCATGGCGTTCTGGTTGAAGCGCTGGCCCGAGGCAGTCTTGCTGCCGGACTCGTTGCCGTAAAAGGACGCGACGCCGGAGAAGCTGCGGCCGGCGCCGGAGGTCGGCGTCATCGACGCATTGGCGTTGCGCCAATCGGAGGTCGCGTTGGTCTCGGCCTGGGCGGCGTGGTGGCGGTGATGATGGTGATGCCGGTGATGGCGAGATTTGGCGGAAGCTTCGGTGGCGGTTCCACCGATGAGGAGAGTTGCGGCAACGAAAGCAATCGCGGTGCGCGGCCGGGTCACAAAGCCCAGCGTCTTCAAAGACAGCATTTATTGGTCCCTAAGCTAGTATTGCCACATGTGTGGCTAGTGGAGCCCCCATCAGTTTGTGAGCGGGTTGGCGTTTCGATTCCTAATGAGGCGTGAATTGGGCAGTAAATCCATTCTGTGTCGTCATGAAATATCTTGTTACCGCTATCGGATATTCAGCCGATGTTCCGTAATCTTCGGCTTTAACGATTTGTTAATCTATTTATTACATGCGAATACTGTAAAACGAAGTCAAAGCCTTGAGCGTTTAGAATTGGGTAAGTATTCGGCGAGTGGACTGAGGAGGCCAAAATCACGCCTCAGCGATCCGTGTTCATGGCCGCTATGCGCTGAGGGCAGGAACCAACGCGGGGAGTTCGCGCCGAAGGCTCGCGACAATACCGTGATGGGGCGGATCGCTCCCGACGTCCTTGTTGATCGGGCCCTTGCACCAGCTGGTGATCGATGCATCCGGCGTGCGACGAACTGGCGACAGAACCTCGTGCCTTTAATTTGGCGTCATGTTGCACCTGCGCGCCTGCTATGTTAGCAAAGCCGCGATTTTAACGAGCCCGGCACGTCCTGTGCCGGTCGGAAATCGAAGTCCCGCTTGAATTCCAAGGGCTTGGATCGCTTGGCGCCGCTTCGTGGCGACGGTTTTTCCCTTGCGAGTTTGACAGCAAAAAGAGCGCGTCTGTGGCTGCAGAAGATACGTCCGTTTCAGGTGTGTCCGGCCGTTATGCAACGGCCTTGTTTGAACTGGCCCGCGACCAGAACGTGGTCGACGAGGTCAAAGCCGATCTCGAGAAATTCGAGGCCATGCTGAACGAGAGCGCCGATCTGAAGCGCCTCGTCCGCAGCCCGGTTTTCGCGGCCGATGCCCAGTCCAAGGCCCTTTCGGCCGTGCTGGCCAAGGCCGGCATCGCCGGCATCTCCGCCAATTTCCTCAAAGTCCTGACCGCCAATCGCCGCCTGTTCGTGGTGGCTGACGTCATCCGCGCCTACCGCGCCCTGGTCGCCAGGTTCAAGGGCGAGGTGACGGCCGACGTCACCGTGGCGGAAACGCTTTCGGACAAGAATCTCGACGCCCTCAAGGTTGCCCTGAAGTCGGTGACCGGCAAGGACGTCGCGCTGAACGTGAAAGTCGATCCCTCGATCATCGGTGGCCTCGTCGTCAAGCTGGGCAGCCGCATGATTGATAGTTCGCTTCGCACCAAACTCAATTCGATCAAGCACGCGATGAAAGAGGCAGGCTGATGGACATCCGCGCCGCGGAAATTTCCGCGATCCTCAAGGACCAGATCAAGAATTTCGGCCAGGAAGCTGAAGTCTCCGAAGTCGGACAGGTGCTGTCCGTCGGCGACGGTATCGCTCGCGTCTATGGTCTGGACAACGTCCAGGCCGGCGAAATGGTCGAGTTCGAGAACGGCACCCGCGGCATGGCGCTGAACCTCGAAACCGACAATGTCGGCGTCGTTATTTTCGGCGGCGACCGTGAGATCAAGGAAGGCCAGACCGTCAAGCGCACCCGCGCCATCGTGGACGCGCCGGTCGGCAAGGGCCTGCTCGGCCGCGTCGTCGACGGGCTCGGTAACCCGATCGACGGCAAGGGCCCGATCCAGGCCGACAAGCGCATGCGCGTCGACGTCAAGGCGCCCGGCATCATTCCGCGCAAGTCGGTCAGCGAGCCGATGGCGACCGGACTCAAGTCCATCGATGCCCTGATCCCGGTCGGCCGCGGCCAGCGCGAGCTGATCATCGGCGACCGTCAGACCGGCAAGACCGCGATCGCGCTCGACACCATCCTGAACCAGAAGCCGCTCAACGCGCAGCCGGACGAGAACATCAAGCTGTATTGCGTCTATGTCGCGATCGGCCAGAAGCGTTCGACCGTTGCCCAGTTCGTCAAGGTGCTCGAAGAGCAGGGCGCGCTGGAATATTCCATCATCGTCGCCGCCACCGCGTCCGACCCGGCGCCGATGCAGTACATCGCGCCGTTCACCGGCTGCACCATTGGCGAGTATTTCCGCGACAACGGCATGCACGCCGTCATCATCTATGACGATCTGTCCAAGCAGGCCGTCGCCTATCGCCAGATGTCGCTGCTGCTGCGCCGTCCGCCGGGCCGCGAAGCTTATCCCGGCGACGTGTTCTATCTGCATTCCCGTCTGCTCGAGCGCGCGGCGAAGCTCAGCAAGGACCACGGTTCGGGCTCGCTCACGGCGCTGCCGGTGATCGAAACCCAGGCCAACGACGTGTCGGCCTACATTCCGACCAACGTCATTTCGATTACCGACGGTCAGATCTTCCTGGAAACCGACCTGTTCTTCCAGGGTATCCGTCCGGCGGTGAACGTCGGTCTGTCGGTGTCGCGCGTCGGCTCGTCGGCGCAGACCAAGGCGATGAAGAAGGTCGCCGGCAAGATCAAGGGTGAGCTCGCGCAGTACCGCGAAATGGCGGCGTTCGCGCAGTTCGGCTCCGACCTCGACGCCTCGACGCAGCGCCTGCTCAACCGCGGCTCGCGCCTCACCGAGCTCCTGAAGCAGCCGCAGTTCTCGCCGCTGAAGATGGAAGAGCAAGTCTGCGTAATCTGGGCCGGCACCAACGGCTATCTCGATCCGCTCCCGGTCAACAAGGTGCGTGCGTTCGAGGACGGTCTGCTCTCGCTGCTGCGCGGCAAGCACGTCGAGATCCTCAATTCGATCCGCGACACCCGCGACCTCACCGACGACACCGCTGCCAAGCTGAAGTCGGTTGTCGAAGGTTTTGCGAAGAGCTTCGCGTAAATAGGCCGTCGTGGCCGGGCTAAAGCGCGAAGCGCGTCTTCGCAATTGAAATCCCGGCCGTCCACGCACCACCGCGTGGAGACGAAGACGTGGATGCCCGGGACGAGCCCGGGCATGACGACAAGACAGGGTCGCGGTCCAGCCACAGGCTGATCGCCGGGGTGAACGAAGAATGGCGTCACTTAAAGACATGCGCGTGCGCATCGCCTCCACCAAGGCGACGCAAAAGATCACCAAGGCCATGCAGATGGTCGCTGCGTCCAGGTTGCGCCGCGCCCAGCAGGCGGCCGAGGCTGCACGTCCCTACGCCGACAAGATGAGCGCGGTGATCTCCAACATCGCCAGCGCTGCCGCGGGTTCGCCC
>NZ_JALBGZ010000552.1:0-4248 GCF_023006515.1 Bradyrhizobium sp. PRIMUS42 | reverse complement strand
CGTGCTGCGCCTTTGCGTCGGCGCCCGGCACGTGACCGAGGCCTGGTCGCCGGACGCGGCGGAGCGGCAGCGCAATGTGCAGCACGTTCTCGATCGCATCGCCCATGTCCTGGTAAAGATCGAGCTGCTGCTTGACCGTGGCGCAGTCGCGGCCGTGCCGGTAAATTCCGCGTTCGAGGTGTGAGATGCAGCATCCGGTTTCCGCGCCAATCGGCATGACCGCGGCGAACTATGCCGACCGCATCGGCTTTGCGCAGCTGACGCGCCGGGCCTTCGAAGGTGTCGACCTGCATCCGTTGCGCGACCAATTGTTGGCGCGGATCGCGGCGGGGACCGCGCTGGCGGGCGAAGCGCTCGATCTGTCGTTGATCACCCAGCTTCTTGGCGACAAGGATCAGGGACTCGCGATCCAGTCGGAGGTGCTCGCCTTCCATCAATTGTTTCGCACGCCGAGTGCTGCTCCGAAACCGGGCCTGCGCGTGCTCGCGCTTGCCGCCGACATCGATATGGGCGGCAACACGCCGATCGATTTTCTGCTGGAAGACTCCGACATCGAGCTGTTGACGCTCTACGTGGTCAAGGGCGCCGGTCTGCCGGAGATTCTGCCCGAGCACGACGTGGCCATCGTGGTTGCCTCCGATTCCGAGGAATGCCGTGAGGCGCTCGCTTTGATCGAGAAGGCTGCGCCGCACTGGCCGCGGCCGCTGCTCAATCGTCCCGACCGCATCGGCAATCTCGATCGCGACAAGCTGTACCGGCTGCTGGCCGGCGTGCCGGGTCTCGACATTCCCGCGACCATCCACGCGACGCGCGCGCAATTGCTGGATCTTTCGCGAAAGCAGATCGCTTGCCGTGACGTTGCGGATGAATTGCGCTTTCCGATGATCGCGCGGCCGCGCGGCTCGCATGCCGGCGTCGGGCTCGCGAAGCTCGACGATGCGGCGGCGCTCGCAGCTTATCTTTCCGAGCGCGGCGAACAGGATTTCTTCGTCGCGCGCTTCGTCGACTACGTGAACGCGGACGGGCTCTATCGCAAATATCGTCTCGCGATGGTCGACGGCAAGCCTTACGCCTGTCACATGGCGATCGCCGACCGCTGGGATATCTGGTATCTCAACGCCTACATGGCGTTCAGCGAGGAGAAGCGGGCCGAGGAAGCCGTCTTCATGCGCGAGTTCGACAACGCCTTCGCAGCGCGCCACAGAAGCGCGCTCGATGAGATGAGCAAGCGCGTCGGCCTCGACTATTTCATCGTCGATTGCGCCGAGAACCAGGACAACGAGCTTCTGGTCTTCGAAGCCGACAACACCGCCGTCGTGCACAACATGGATTCGCCGGACGTGTTTCCTTACAAGCCGCCGCAGATGCGCAAGATCTTCGCGGCGTTCTCGGCAATGCTGTCGCGGCATGCAAGAGCAGGCGAGGGGAGTGCAACATGAACGAGATCGTCCGCAACGCGCAAAGCTCCGTCGCGCACGCCTCGCTCGACCCGCAGGACTGGAGCGCATTCCGCGCGCTCGCCCATCGCATGCTGGACGAGACGATCGACGGCATCGCCGACGTTCGGGCGCGCCCCGTCTGGCAGCCGATCCCCGATGCGACCCGCGCGGCCTTCAAGGCCGACGTGCCGCGTGAGGCGAGCGACCTCGCCGAGGTCTATCGCGAATTCGCCGAGCACGTCGCGCCTTATGCGACCGGCAACGTCCATCCCGGCTTCATGGGCTGGGTGCATGGCGGCGGCACCGCGGTCGGCATGCTCGCGGAAATGCTCGCAGCCGGTCTCAACGCCAATCTCGGTGGTCGCGATCACATGCCGATCGAGGTCGAGCGCCAGATCGTGGACTGGATGCGCCGCCTGTTCGCCTTTCCGGACAGCGCGAGCGGCATTTTCGTCACGGGCACGTCGATGGCCAATCTGATGGCGGTGCTGGTGGCGCGCACGAACGCGCTCGGCACGCTGGCGCGGCAATACGGCATCGGCAATGATGGCGCGCTGCTCACGGCCTATACCTCGCAGGCCGCGCATGGCTGCGTCGCCAGGGCGATGGACATTGCCGGGCTCGGCACCGATGCGCTGCGCAAGATCGCTGTCGATGCCGATCATCGCATCGACGTTGCCGCGCTACGCGCGCAGATCGCCGTTGATCGCGAGGTCGGCTTCAAGCCGTTCCTGGTCGTCGCCTCTGCCGGCACGGTCGACATCGGTGCGATCGACGACCTCAAGGCCATCGCGGAGCTGTGCCGCGAGGAGGGGATCTGGTTTCACGTCGACGGTGCTTTCGGTGCGCTCGCGATCTTCTCGCCCGAGCTCGCGCCGCTGCTCGGCGGCATCGAGCTCGCCGATTCCATCGCGCTCGATTTCCACAAATGGGGACAGGTGCCTTACGATGCCGGCTTCCTGCTGGTGCGTGACGGCGAGCAGCATCGGCAGGCCTTTGCGCAGCCGGCGGCCTATCTGCGGCGCGAGGCGAGGGGGCTTGCGGCGGGGGCGGTCTGGCCCTGCGATCTCGGACCTGATCTGTCGCGCGGCTTCCGTGCGTTGAAGACCTGGTTCACGCTGAAGACGTTCGGCACCGACCGGCTGGGTGCGACGATCGCGCGAAGCTGCGCGCTTGCGAAATATCTGGAGACGCGCATTCTTGCCGAGCCGCGCCTGGAATTGCTGGCGCCGGTCAACCTCAACATCGTCTGCTTCCGCTACCGTGCTGATGATGCGATCAATCGCGAGATCGTCGCCGACATCCAGGAGTCCGGAATAGCAGCGCCGTCGAGCACGACGCTGAACGGCAAGTTTGCGATCCGCGCCGCGATCGTCAATCACCGTACCGAGGAGGCGGACATCAATGCGCTGGTCGCGGCCGTGCTGGAGTTTGGCGGCCGGCGGTGCGGCGACGGAATGATCGAGGTCGAGGCGCCACCGCTCGCGGCGCAATAGCACTGGTGCATGCCTGAAACGACAACGGCCCCGGAGGCGATCCGGGGCCGTTGTCGTTGCGGGATTGGGTCGTTCGCGTGGCTTCGGCACGCGAACGCGTGTGGTCAGGCGGCGGAGCTCACGTCGGCCTTGTCCGCCTCCGCCTTGGGATGGGTGGCCTCGAACTGGCTGCGCAGCTTCTCTTCATAGGCGATCAGCTTGCGGGCGTCCTTCAGCGCCCGGTAGAGGTCGCCGTTCAGGATGTTGTTGTTGATGGCCTCGATGATCGGCCAGGCGCTCGGCACCGCGGTGACGATGTCGCGCACCAGGTTGAAATAGGTGCCGTGCTGGGTCTGCGGATCCGGCGAGATGTACATGAGCTGGACCGCCAGATAGACGAGCTTGGCCGGCGTATCGGCGGTCTCGGGCGTGAGGATGTCGCGCTCGCGCAGGATCGGCACGTTGTCGCCGTCGATCAGGAGGCGGGCACGCTGGTCCGTGTTGGTAATCACGCAGTTACCGACGATGATACGTTCGTGCGGCCTGAGCTCGACCTTGAGGGCCATGCCTGTTCTCCATCAACGCTTTCGTAACCGAGCGTGTGTTGCGGCGGGTCAAGGCGCAATACTCCATCAACATTAGTTAACGAGTTGTAAATCGCCGGCATTCGTGCGGAAAAGCGCAATCATATCAACGTTGAAATTGCGCGGCGGTGCCGCGCCGCAGCCGGGCGGAGCGGCCGAATCGCGCGCCGACTCAGTAAAAGCGCCGGTTTCATTTCATGTTTCGTTAGAGGACTCCGCCCCACGGTCCGCCGGTCGCTGGGTCAGTCTCGATCCAAGCAGACGTGTAACAGTAGCGTCGTTTACCAGAAAGGTAACAGAGTTATGTCCGGTATCGTCCTCTCCTCGTCGGTTCGTCAGAACCTGCTCTCCCTCCAGTCCACCGCTGATCTTCTCGCCACCACGCAGAACCGTCTGTCGACCGGCAAGAGCGTCAACTCGGCCCTGGACAATCCCACCAACTTCTTCACCGCACAGTCGCTCGACAACCGCGCCAGCGACATCAACAACCTGCTCGATGGCATCGCCAACGGCGTGCAGGTGCTGCAGGCTGCCAACACCGGCATCACCTCGCTGCAGAAGCTGATCGACAGCGCGAAGTCGATCGCCAACCAGGCGCTGCAGACCACCGTCGGCTACTCCACCAAGTCCAACGTCTCCACCACGATCGCCGGTGCGACGGCGGCCGACCTGCGCGGAACGACCAGCTTCGCCAGCGCGACCGCGAGCAGCAACGTCGTGTTTAGCGGCGCTGCCGGCGGCACCACGGCT
>NZ_JALBGZ010000551.1:0-4248 GCF_023006515.1 Bradyrhizobium sp. PRIMUS42 | reverse complement strand
GTGCCCTCGCGCGCCGCGGCTGAATCCGCGCCGCCGAGCGAGGCCGAGCTGCTGATGGAAGCGGTGAAGGCGCTGCACCCCGACGAGATGTCCCCGCGCGAGGCGCTGGATGCGCTCTATGCGTTGAGAGCCAAGCTGCCGAAGCAGTGATGGTGCCGTAGGGTGGGCAAAGGCGCGCAAGCGCCGTGCCCACGTCTTCGGAATGGTGGGCACGGCGCGCGAAGAGCGCGCCTTTGCCCACCTTACGATTCCAACTACGCCCTCGCCGCGATCGCGGCCGCCTCCGCGGCGGCGCGCTGCATGCTGGTCGACATCTCGTTCGTCACCGTGCTCTGCTCCTCGACCGCGGCGGCGGTCGATGTGACGTACTCGCTGACATTGTTGATCGCCTGCTTGATCGAGCCGAGCGCGCTGACGACGTCGCCGGAGATGCCGTTGAGGCTGCCGATCTCCTGGCCGATCTTGTCGGTGGCCTGCTTGGCCTGATTGGCGAGGCTCTTCACTTCGGAGGCGACCACGGCAAAGCCGCGGCCAGCTTCGCCGGCACGGGCGGATTCGATCGTGGCGTTCAGCGCCAGCAGGTTGATCTGGCCGGTAATGCTGTTGATCATCTCGACGATGCCACTCATCGATTGCGCCGCCTCGGTGAGGCGCTGAGCCTGAGCGTCGGCGGAAGCAACCTGCTCCACCGCGCTCATCGCGGTCTCGCGGGATTTGGTCATCGCCTCGGAGATCTCCCGCACTGACGCGTTCAGCTCCTCCGAGCCCGCGGCGACCGATTCCATCATGCCGCGCACGCGCTCGTTGCCCATGCGGACCAGCACCTGCCGCGTGGTGTCGGTGGCATATTTGACGACCTTGAACGGCTTGCCGTTGAGATCGAGGATCGGGTTGTAGGACGCCTGGATGTAGACCTCCTTGCCGCCCTTGCCGATGCGCTTGTATTCGGCCGCCTGGTATTGGCCGCGGTTGAGCGCGGCCCAGAACTCGCGATAGGCGGCGCCATCGCGCTCGCTGGGCTCGACGAACATGCTGTGATGCTTGCCCTTGATCTCGGCCAGCGAATAGCCGAGCGCGCCGAGGAAATTGGCATTCGCGGCGATGATCGTGCCGTCCATATTGAACTCGATCACGGCCTGCGCCTTGTCGATGGCCGCGATCTGACCGGCGAGATCGGCGTTCTTCAGCTTCTCCGCAGTCACGTCGGTCGCGAACTTGACGACGCCGTACGGCTTGCCCGTCTCGTCGAGCAGCGGATTGTAGGAAGCGAGAATCCACACCTCCTTGCCGCCCTTGCCGATACGCTTGAACTCGCCGGCCTGGTAGTCGCCGCGGTTGAGCGCAGCCCAGAATTCGCGATAGGCCGCGCCGTTGCGGTCGGCCTCGGCCACGAACAGGCTATGATGCTTGCCCTCGATCTCGGAAAACGAATAGCCTAGCGCCTTGCAGAAATTCTCGTTGGCAGTGACGATGGTGCCGTCGAGCCTGAACTCGATCACGGCCTGGGCGCGGCTGATGGCGGCGATCTTCGAAGCATCGGTCATGCTCCGCACCTTTTTCGCGGTGATGTCGGTCGCAATCTTGGCGACCATCACCGTCTTGCCATTGCCGTCGAGCACCGGATTGTAGGATGCTTCGATCCAGACTTCGCGGCCGCCCTTGCCGATCCGCTTGAACTCGCGCGCCTGACTCTCGCCACGGTTCAGTGCAGCCCAGAACGCCTTGTACTCCGCGCCGTCGCGCTGGTCGGCCGGCACGAACATGGAATGGTGCTTGCCCTGGATCTCGTTAAGCTGATAGCCGAGGGCGTCGAGAAAGTTCTTGTTGGCCGTGATAATCGTGCCATCCAGATTGAATTCGATCATGGCCTGGGAGCGGCCGATCGCATCAAGCCGTGCTTGGGCATCAATCTGGGACTTGCGACCGAACATCAAAGGATCTCCATCTCGAAATTACGTTGACAGCTGCAGGGGGAGTGACCGTCGCGGCGAAACAGCCGTACTCAAATTACAATTGCCGCGAGTCCCTGCACTCGGATGCAGCGCGGACGAGTTCGCGCCGACGACGGCGGAAGCGGGTACGCAGGATCATTCCTAAGGTAAAAGCTCGAACAAAGTTCTAATAGAGGTCTCGGAAAACAACGGGAGCTGAAACGACCTCGCCCCCCTCGCGATCAGTCCCGATCGGCGGCACCATTTGAAATGACGCATCTCATTCAATGGCTTGTGAGTATGCCGCGTGCCCTCGAGCATGAGATCGACGTGCCGGACGCGACTTATCGCGACGCGACGTCGCACTGATCCGTACTCTCACGGTCTGTGCGCCTTATGCATCGCCCGCCGGCCGATCCCCCACAGCGTCAGATTCCAGCCGATGCAGGTGCCGAGCGCGAGACACAGACCGACGGCAGAGCCGAACGACACCACTGCAACGTGCAGAACAGCGATTGCCGTACCGAACCCGAGCAGCCCCCAGGCGGAGTTGGCGAGCACTGCGGCGGTCGGCGGGCCGCCGATACGCGGATGCAGGATCACCATGATGCTGGTGAACACGACAGGGTACAGCGCGATGATGCCGCTGATGCGGGGACCGACCCAGCCCGAGGTCGAGACCACGATCGCGACGAGGGTCGCGACCAATGCGGCCCGCATCGGCACGTCATACCAGCGGCGCGTCACCAGCGGCATCTTCACATGGCGATAGCCGGCCAGCAGCGGAATGCAGATGCCGAAGGCGATCAGATTCGCAGCCAGTCCGGCGGTGAGCGACCAGTCGAACCGTCGAATGATCGTAGCAAGCACGATCCAGACCGCGACCGCGCTTCCACCACTCACCAGAAGACTGTGCCGCTGCGCCAGCACGACATAAGTGAGGCACATGAAGATCGTTGCCGCGTTGATCGGAAGACTCGCCAGCGAGCCTTGCGCGATGAAGGCGGCGTCGTGATCGAGTGCGAGGAAGACGTAGGACGGGCCGGCCGAGATCGGCAAGGTCGCGACCAGCGCGCCGATCACCGGGCCGGCGCGTTCGGTGATGATCGACGCCGTCACGACGAACGCCGCGGAGATCGCCATGCGCAGGAGGAGGAAGAGGAGGAAGTGAAGGTCGAGGGACATTCTATCTGCCATTCCGGGGCGCGCGAAGCGCGAGCCCGGAATCCATAACCACAGGCCGTAATGGGTGTAGGAGCTGGAACAACGGCCGTCCGAAATCACGACGGCCTGGGGTTATGGGTCCCGGGCTCGCGCCAAGCGGCGCGCCCGGGACGACACCGATTGTCGTGCTGCGCTTCTCGCCTCACATCCGCTGCATCGATACCGACACCTTCGGGCCGTTCTTGATGGTCTGATAGACCACGCAATAGCGCTCGGTCAGCTTGAGCAGGAGATCGAGCTTGTCCTGCGGCGCATCGGTGTCGACCTCGAAGCGCAGACGGATCTCGGCGAAGCCGACCGGCGTCTCCTTGTCGACGCCGAGCGTGCCGCGGAAATCGAGATCGCCCTCGGCATAGACGTTGCCGGTCTTCAAGGGCACCTCGATCGCGGTCGCAACCGATTTCAACGTGACACCGGCACAGGCGACCAATGCTTCGAGGAGCATGTCGCCGGAACAGAGCTCGAGGCCGGAGCCGCCGGTCGCCGGATGCAGGCCCGCCGTTGCGATGGCGCGGCCGGTCTCGACCTTGCAGGCGATGCCTTCGCCATCGGTGGAGCCCTTGGCCTTCAGCGTGATCAGCGCGGTCTTGGGGTCGGTCTTGTAGCGCTCCTTGATCGGAGCCTGCATCTGGCGCAGCTCTGCAGCGTCCATGTTCGTTCTCTCCCGGAATAATCGCCCTTCGATGTACCGGCTCGGAGAGAAATTGTCACCACCACATGGCCTGACCGGGACCCTGGGTTGCGTCACGGTCAGGCACGCTGCGGTCGAGCGAACGGTCGAGTGACGTCAGCACACTTCGCTTGAAATTCTCGAACAACGGCGAGTTGCGGTCGCGCGGCCGGCCGAGATTGATCTCGATCTGGTCGAACAGCCGCCCCGGTCGCGGCCGCATCACCAGCACGCGGTCGGCCAGCACCACGGCCTCGTCGACGTCATGCGTGACCAGGATGAGCGTCGGCCGCGTATCGGCCCAGAGGTCGAGCAGATGATCCTGAAGGTCGCGGCGGGTGAAGGCGTCGAGCGCGGAGAACGGCTCGTCGAGCAAGAGCACCTCCGGCTGCGGCACCAATGCGCGGGCGATCGCGACGCGCT
>NZ_JALBGZ010000550.1:0-4270 GCF_023006515.1 Bradyrhizobium sp. PRIMUS42 | reverse complement strand
CGGCTCCCTCCAGCACCGTCAGCGGCTCGGCGACGATGCGTGCGATGGTCTGGCGCGGATCGAGCGAGCCGTAAGGGTCCTGGAACACCATCTGGAAATCGCGGCGGGCACGACGCAGCTCGTCGGCAGATATGCGATTGAGATCGCGGCCGAGCAGCGCGACCTGGCCCGATGTCGGCCGCTCCAGCGCCATCACCAGCCGCGCGAAGGTCGACTTGCCCGATCCGGATTCGCCGACGACGCCGAGGCTCTTGCCGGCGGCAACCTGCACACTCACGCCGTTGAGCGCACGCACCTGCCCCGGCGGGCGAAACAGGCTTTCCCGCGGCAGGGCGTAGCGCTGTTCGAGATCCTTCACGTCGAGAAGAGGCGCGGCGCTCATGCGGTCAATGCTCCGACGCGTTCTGCCATCGAGACATCAGTCCTGATGCAGCGCACGAAGTGCCCTGGTCCGACGTCGACCATCGGTGGAAGCGCGGCGCGGCACTGATCGATCACGAGCGGACATCGATCGGAGAAGGTGCAGCCGGAAGGCAGATCGGCAAGCTCCGGCACCGTGCCCGAGATCGTCGTCAGCCGCGTCCCCTTGCGCGCGCCGAGCTTCGGCCGGGCACGGAACAGGCCCTGCGTATAGGGATGGCCCATGCGGCGGAATACCTCATCGGTCGGCCCGCTCTCGACGACGGTGCCGCCATACATCACCATCATGCGCTGAACGTTCTCGGCGATGACGCCGAGATCGTGTGAGATCAGGATCATCGACATGCCGCGCTCCTCGACGAGATCGGCGATGAGGTCGAGGATCTGGCCCTGGATGGTGACGTCGAGCGCGGTGGTCGGCTCGTCCGCGATCAACAAATCGGGCTCGCAGGCGAGCGCCATGGCGATGGTGATGCGCTGGCGCTGGCCGCCGGAAAACTGGTGCGGATAGGCATCGACGCGCCGCGCCGGGTCGGGCAGTCCGACGCGATCGAGCAAGGCGATCACTTCATTGCGGGCCTGCGCCGCCGAATGCCTCTTGTGACGCCGCAGCGGCTCGGCAACCTGATGCCCGATCGTGTGCATCGGATTGAGCGCCGTCATCGGCTCCTGGAAGATCATGCTGATGCGGTTGCCGCGCAGGCTGCAATATTCCGCGTCCGGCAATCGCGCGATCTCGTTGCCGTCGAGCTTGATGCTGCCCGAGACCACGGCGCTATCAGGCAGCAGCCCCATCAGGGACATCGCGGTGACCGATTTGCCGCAGCCGGACTCACCGACGAGGCCGAGCGTCTCGCCGCGTTTCAGGGCGAAGCTGACGCCACGCACAGCCTGTGCCGGCCCACGGCTGGTATTGAGGCGCACGCCGAGATTGGCAACCTCGATCAGCGGCATGTTGGAGCGCTCACCCATCGTCATCGCTCCCGTGCCAGTCTGGGATCGAGCAGGTCGCGCAATCCGTCACCAAGCAGATTGAGGCCCAGCACCGCGATGGCAATCGCAGCGCCCGGATAGACCGCGAGCATCGGCGACTGGAACAGCAGCGTCTGCGCATCGTTCAGCATCCGCCCCCATGACGGCTGCGGCGGCTGCGTGCCGAGGCCGAGATAGGACAAGGCGGCTTCGGCAAGGATGGCAAGCGCAAACTGGATGGTGACCTGCACGATCAGGATCGACAGGATGTTGGGCAGGACGTGCTCGATGGTGATGCGGAAGCGCCCCTTGCCCGCCGCCCGCGCGGCCAGCACGAATTCGCGGGCCCAGATCGCGTTGGCCGAGCCGCGCGTCAGTCGGGTCAGCGTAGGGATCTGGAAGATGCCGATCGCGACGATCGAGGTCACCATGCCCGGTCCCGCGACCGCGGCGAGCATGATCGCGGACAGCACGGCCGGAAAGGCGAAGGTGAAGTCGGAGAAGCGCATGATGATCTCTTCGGTCCAGCCGCGCCGGGCTGACGCGATCAAGCCGAGCGTGACGCCAAAGGTGAGACCGATGCTGACGGCGATGATACCGACCATGATGGTGGAGCGGGCGCCGGCGAGCAGCAGCGAGACGATATCGCGGCCGAAGGAATCGGTGCCGAGCCAGTGCGCTGCCGAGGGCGGCCGGAGTTTTGAAGCGATGTCGATCTCGTAGGGCGACCACGGCGTCCACAACAGCGAGAGCAGCGCGGAGGCGAGCACCAACAGGCTCAACGAGCCGCCGATCACGAAGCTGCGGTGGCGCAGCGCGCGGCCCCAGAACGTACGGGCCGGCACACGGCGCGTTGCAATCGGCATGTCAATCGGAGTGGTCAGGGGAGCGCTCACAGGTCGTGGACCTTGATGCGGGGATCGATGAAGGCATAGAGCACGTCGACCACGAAATTGACGATGACGACCATGGTCGCGAGCAGCATCACGCAATTGCGCACCACGATGAGGTCGCGGTTGGCGATCGACTGGAAGATCAGACGGCCAAGGCCCGGCAGGTAGAACACGTTCTCGATCACGATGGTGCCGGCGAGGAGATTGGCGAACTGCAACCCCATCACCGTCATGACGGGGATCATGGCGTTGCGCAGCACGTGGCTCCACAGCACTTCGCGCTTGCCGAGTCCCTTCGCACGCGCGGTGCGGACGAAGTCTTCGCGCAGCACTTCGAGAACCGCCGAGCGCGTGACGCGCGCGAGGATCGCGGCCTGCACCACGGCGAGCGAGATCGCCGGCAGCAGCAGCGACTTCACGCCGGACCAGATGCCGTCCTCCCAGCCGGCAAAGCCGCCCGCCGAGAGCCATTGCAGCCGCACGGAGAACAACAGGACCAGCAGGATCGCGAACCAGAAGTTCGGCAGCGCGATGCCGACCTGCGTCAGCGACATCACACCGACGTCGCCAAGCCTGTTGTGGTTGGCGGCGGTGTAGATGCCGGCGGAGAGCGCCAGCGTCACCGTGATCGTCATGGCCATGATGGCGAGCGGAAAGGTCAACACGAGCCGCTCCGCGATCAGGCTGGCGACCGGCGTGCCGTAGACATAGGAATTGCCGAGATCGCCGGAGAGAAGTCCCTTGACCCAGTGCAAATAACGGACCGCCAGCGGCTGGTCGAGCCCGAGCTTGACGGTGAGCGCGCGGACCGCATCCGGCGAGGCGTCGGCGCCCATCAGCATCTGCGCGGCGTTGCCCGGAAGCGCGTCGAGCACAAGGAAGATGATCAGCGAGGCGCCGACCAGCGTCGCCAGCAAGGTCAACAGACGTCGGAGGACAAAGACGCTCATGCGCGCTCGGCTTCAGGGCTCAGCTGCGGCACGATCAACATGTCCGGGCGGCTGAGGCAAGCCCTTTGCACACAAGCCCTTTGCTGCATGCCCATCTCCTCAAGCCGGCCAGCGGGACAGAAGGTCGGCGGACGCCTCGAACAGTGCGCTCACGCGCAGCAATTCGGCATCGGCGCGGAAACGGCCGACGAGCTGGAGCCCGATCGGCAGGCCGTCGCGGCCGAAACCCGAGGGCAGGCTGACGGCGGGATGGCCGGTCATGTTGAACGGCATGGTCCAGGGGAACCAGTTCGGCCGGACGCTGTCGAAATGCCGACCATCGATCTCGATGCTGCCGAACAAATCTTGGCTGATCGGCAGCGCGCTGCGCGTGAGGGTCGGCATCGCCAGGACGTGCCCGCGCGCAAGCAGCGATTGCACGCGGCGGAACAGCGCGGTGCGCGCGAACATCGCCTCCTGGTAGTCGACGCCGCTGACCTCGGTAGCGAGCGCGAGCTGCTTGAGGAAAGCCTCGCTCAGCTCATCCTTGCGCTCGGCCGCGAGTTTTGCAAAGCGCGTGCGCCAGACGATGTGGTTGATGGCGCGCCAGATCGGCTCGATATCGAAACCTTCTCCGGAGAATTCCTCGAGCTCGGCGCCGAGCCCTGCCAGCCGGTCGAGGCTCGCCTTGAAACTGCTGGCGACCTCGGCGGACACCGGACGGCCCGGCGGCGTCAGGCAATACAGGATCCGTTGTCCACGCAGATCGCCGCGCGCGGCAGCCGTGCCGACGAAATCAGGCGCGGGAACGCCGATCGACCAGGGATCGACCGGGTCCTCGCCTGATATCGCCTGCATCATCAGCGCGGTGTCGGCAACGGTGCGGGTGGTCGGCGTGACATAGGTCTGGTTGCCGAACACATCCAGCGCCTGGCTGTGCGGGATCACGCCGTTGCTCTGCTTCAAGCCCACCACGCCGTTGCAGGCGGCGGGTATCCGTGTCGAGCCACCGCCGTCGGTGGCGATCGCGAGCGGCGCGATGCCACTGGCAACCGC
>NZ_JALBGZ010000054.1:0-17392 GCF_023006515.1 Bradyrhizobium sp. PRIMUS42 | reverse complement strand
CCGGCGGAAGCGCCGCGGCCGCCGACGGCAAGGCCCGGACCGGCGTCAGCATGAACAAGGGCAACGGCCCGGTGATGAATTCCAACGCCCGCGCGCAGGCCCATGAGGGCGGCACGTTCAGCCGCTCGCACACGCGCACCAAGGTCAAGGCCGGTGAAGAGGTCGGTTCGACCACCAAGACAATGTCGCATGTGCCGGGTTCGAAGCCGTCCATGTCGACCACGTCAACGACAGCGCGCTAATCCTCACGACCTGCTGCTCGGCTTAGCCGGGCAGCTCTTCTCCGTGGTCCGGTTCAGCCGCCCCTCAGGCTGTGGCTGATCCGCGTGACAAGTCGATCCCATTGCCGCTTCTCGGCCGCGGGATAATTGACCAGCACGCAGTGCACGTATCCCCGCGCGAAATTGCAGCGGTCGTACCAGATTGTGCCGCGCTTGACGCTGGAAACCACGAAGAAATCGGGCGCAATGCGCTTGTAGATGATCCCGGGCGGGGGATTCTTCCTGGCCAGGAATTCAGCCGGCGAAAGACCCTGCCGGTTGGCAACGGCCTGGACGGTGAGATCAGCCCTGCCGTCGGACGTGCGAAATTGCTGGCCGTAGCCGTCGGGCTTGCCGGCCGTCTCCGTGAAAACCGAGGCGGGAATTTCGACCGAGGTCCCTGACTCCGGAATCCGGTAGCTGGTCCAGCTGTCGGCCCGGGCAACGCACAGGGTGGCAGACAGCGCAACGGCGGCAACAATGATCGTCTTCATGCGGGCCTCATCATTTGCGCGGCGCCAGTTGCAGCTCCATCAGGGCGATCCGCTGCAAAGTCGCGACATTGTGCTCGCCCGCACCAGCCGTGCGCAGAATGGATTCGGCGAGTGCGTTGACGTGCGAAGAGTGCACGGGCTCCGGCAACGTGGCAACCGCGGCTTGCAGAGCGGTGGTCATGAGCTCGATCACCTCAGGGGAGAACTCGGTGTTGGAAAGGTTCTTCATGGCGTGCGTCGGCCGCTGCTGTGGGCCGCTGTTCAACGCAGGGAAAAAGTGGAAGTTCCTGGATTGGGCGCGGCCCTGAGGGCCGCGTCGAGCAGGACCGTTGGCACTCCGCCGGCCTACGTCACGGGCTGGTACCGCGTCAGCTGCTCGAACTCGGCCTCCTCGCGGGCGACGGCCTGCATTCTCACATGGCTGCCGATGACGAGGCCAGTGAGCGAGAGCATGAGCCCGAGCGCCAGCGGCGCGAACAAGGCCTCTTCCTGAAACAATCCGTTGAGCAGCACGACCATGACGCCGAAGCCGGCCAGACCCTGCGTCAGATATCCTGACGACGCGTACAGTCGCCAGGCCTTGAGCGCCATCGCGAAATAGAAGGCAAGCGGCACGAAGGCGGCGATGCCCATCTGGTACAGCAGCACACCGACCGCGCTTTCGACCGCGCCATCGATCGTTCCGGCCGCCTGCGCGGCACTCCAGTCGATGGAAAAATAGCTGTCTGACAAATTGCCGCCGACGCCGAGGCCGCGGCCGAACGGTCGCTCCAAGAATCCATTCAGCCCCCCCATGAGGCCGATGACGTGATAGTCGCCGATCTGCAAGCCGACACGGATCGCCAGAATCGCAAAGGCGATCAGGCCCAGAAAGCCGAGCAACAGCGTCACCACCGCACCGAGCAGCCGGGTCGAGATCCAGGCCGCGGCGACGAAGACCACGACGATGAGCGCTCCCTTCACGCTGCAAAACACCAGGAGCGGCAACGCCGCCAGGGCCAGGAGCGGACGTCCCACCGAGCACAGGAACAGGCCGAGAAAGCCGATCCCGTAGGCGAAGCTGATCGGGTGCATGTTCGGACCGTGGATGCGCAGCATCTTCGACAGGCCGAACCCTTCCAGCAGGGGCGTGTTCAGGAAGTCGAAGCTGAAACGATCCTTGAGATCGACGGGCACGTTGCCGGTGGCCCTCATCTGGGCTTCCCAGACGCCGGAGTGTGTCGCCTTGAGCTCGTCGAAACCCCAGAACGTGTATCCGTTGGTGACGGCGAGCCAAAAATCGCGGAAGGCGAGCTCGACGTAGCCGCACACCATGAGAATGACCGCGAGCGTCACCAGGAAGGGCGTGATGCGCACCTCATAGGTCGCGGCTGTCAAAAGCGACAGCTGGAACAGGAACAGCGGCATCACGATATTGCGCAGATAAACCGCCGCAGGCTGTCCGTCCTGGATGAAGCCGATCGCGAAATACAGCGACACCACGGCGAGGGTGATCACACCCCAACGCATGATCCGGTTCACCTCAGCCGACTGATTCCTCTGGCCCAGCACGTAGAGGCCGAACGTCGCCAGCCACATGACGGAGCAGACGAGAAAATTGTAGCCCTTGATGAAGTCGAGATCGGACGGCAGCGGGATCAGCGGAGACAGGATCGAGACGAACAGATTCTGGAAGAACAGAACGAAGATCGCGATGGCGGGCGCGTAGGTCGGGACCGCCACGACGATGGCGATGCCGACGAGGACCACGACGGCAATGCCCAACGCCGGATTGGCGAGGTGCAGGACCGGCGCAAAACCGATCGTCGCCACGGCGATGCAGAGGGTCAGGACCAGCTCGCGCCAGGCGGGCGGCGATGGCGCGACCTGCACGGTCTGAACCTGAGGTGAGGACCCGGCGCTCATTGATCGTCCTTTGGCATCGCGCGTCGAGCACGATAGCGGGGCGATGTGTAAGGATTCGTTAACGATAGCGGAACGCGAAGAGCGATCAGCGCCGGCCGGGCCGTGCCGCTCCGCCGAGCAGCGCCCGCATCACGTCGGGATCGGGCTTGCCGGTGCTGCGGTCGACGAGGCCAAAACCCTGCGCCAGCTCCCAATGCGCCCAGCCCCAGCAATGATCGCGGGCATAAGCGGTGACTTCCGCCAGCCAGCGCATCCGGCTCTCCCTGGGAGCGCCGGCTTTCAACACGCCGAATTCGTTGACGATGATCGGCCGCGCGAACTGCTGCTGCCATTGCAGCGCCGGCGCGAGCCAGCGATCGGCGCCCGGCCTGTCCTTGGCGGCGGCAATCGCAACGTCGAGCATGCCGAGTGCCTTGGTCGCGCCCCTCGCCTGCAAATCCTGGCGGATTGCCTGAACTTTGGGATCGCCCGCGTTGATCGGATAAGGCAGATCGATGATGTCGTGCAGCGGATCCTGCGCATCCCAGTGGGCCTGATGGGTGAACACCATGGGATCATAGAAGTGGATGGCATAGACGATGTCGGGATCCGGCAGCGGCCGGAATCGTGGCAGCGAATCCGCGCGCTGCCAGTTGACCGGGCCTATGACGAGGGTCGTCTTGGGAAGCAATCCGCGCACGAAGACGGCGAGCGCTTCGACCTCCGTCTGCCATCTGTCGGCGTCGACATCGGGCTCGTTGAGCAGCTCGGCGAAGATGCGATCGGGCGGATAGGATCGAATGACCTCAGCAAGACCGCTCCAGGCCTCCTGCATCTGACGCAGCGCCGCGTCCGGATCCTCCTTGTGCAGGCGATTGAAGCGCTCGCCGGGATGAAGATCGACGGACGTGGAGTAGCCGAGCGCGGTGAGCTGCTTCAGCGCTTGGTCGAGCACGCGCAGCGTCTCGTCGCGCTCGGCCTTCGCAGCGAAACGAGGCATCACGCGCTCTGCCGGCACCGGCAGGCGAACATGGCTCATTCCCGCCCTGCGCAGTTGCTGCAGCAGCTCGCGGCTCGGGGCCGCGCCGTTGATCCAACCATCGGCATTGAAGCCGCGGGACAGTGCGGCAAGCCGATCCGGCGCGACCGTCTGCGGCACGGGCACGCAATCGCCGGCGAAGACCGGCGAGCCTGACGAGATCCACAGAAGCATCGCCGCGGCCAGCGGACGACGGCGCGACGATGTCATGGTCAAACCGCAAGGCCCAATGCGCCACCCTCGGGGTGCGGCGACAGCGAGCCCGCAGGCGCATGATTGACGACCAGACCTGTCGGCACGGCCTCGTAGCGCGACAGCGCCGTAGTCACCCTGCGCATCGCCGCCGAACCGAGCTCGCCGGCGCGCGCCACCAGGACGATGAGATCCGCGTGCGCCGCCAGCGCGATGGCGTCGGGCTGCAAGGCGAGATTGCCGGCGTGGACGATGATCAGGTCGAATTCCGAACGAATATCGTCCTCGGGACTCGCATCGGCCTTTCGGCCGGCACTGAGGAGCTCGTCGATCGACTGCAGTCCCGCCGTGGTCGAGCCGTCATTCCATTCGGTCACCGGAGGCTGGTGACCTGCGAATTCCCCCTGCAGCCGGATCAATACGCTCATCATGCCGCGCGTCACGGCGGCGCGATTCAGGGAGCGCGCAACGGTGTTGCCGCCGGCGCTCTTGCCGACCGACAACACGAGGGCGACCTTGCAACCGCGCACCGGCACGCGATCTATCCGCTCGAGCAGCGGCCGCAGATAGGCACCGAGATCGAGCTCGGCCGAGGCCGCAATCGGTCTTTGCCAGACGGTGTTGGTGTTGGCTCCAGACGAAAGATCGGGGATGCGGGCCCAGACAGGAAGGCGCGGCATCGTCTCGGGCCGGCCCACGGCAGCGGCCGGAGGCTGAGCTTGAGGCTGGACTTGAACCTGGACTTGCCGACCCTGCGTGTTCTCCACCGCGGCATGCACGGGAGCTTCGATGGGCGCAGACTGGTCGGACATGCTCGTCATCACCGCAATTGCGGCGGTCGACGTCAGCAGCGAGCCGATCGCCAGCGCCGCCAGCAGCAGAGCGAACGGCGGGCGCGTCGAGCGCAGCGGCGGAATGGCGGGCGAAGCGATCTTGGTCTGGGACGCCTGCAGCTGACGCTGCTCGTTGGTGGTCTTGAACCGCGACAGGAACTGCTCGTAGATGTTCCTGTTGGCGTCGGCGTCGCGCTGCAGCTCCTGCAGCTTCACCAGCGCCTGCCCGTCGACCAGCATTTGCGTCTCGACCGCCTTGAGCTGCTTTTCCAGCGCGTTCTGCTGCTCCAGCTGGGCTTCATATTCGGACTTGGCGGTGTCGATGTTCTTCTTCCGCTCGACCTCGATCTGCCGGTTGATGTCGGCCAGCTGGCTGTAGGAGATCGCGAGGTCGGGATGGCGCTCGCCGTACACCGCCTTCTTCTGCGCGATCTGGTCATTCAGGGTCGAGCGCTGCGCCCGCAGCATGCTCAGCAGGTCCTGCTTCACCGGCCCTTCGACATTGGCCTTGAGATCGCGCTGCACCTGCTCGTAGCGCGCCTTGGCTTCCTCGGTACGCAGACGTGCGGCGGAGACCTGCTGATTGAGATCGGTCACCCGCAATTGCTGGGTGGTCGAATCCTTGCCGGCATTGAGGATCTTGTGCTCGAGCCTGAAGGCGGCGACGGCGTCTTCCGAGGCGCGCAGGCGCTCGTTCAATGTCTTCAGCCGGTCCTTGAGCCAGTCGGCGGCCTCGTCCGTGGCCTCGGTGCGGACACGGCCCTGGCTGGCCACGAACGCCTCGGCGACGGCGTTGGCATAATAAGCGGCCCGCTCGGGGCGGTTGGAGGTGAACGAAACCGCAATGACGTAGGTGAGTCCTCGGCGCGTGATCTCGAGGCGGCTGCGGAATTTTTCGAGCAGGCGCGTCATGTCGGTATGACCGCCCGCGATGTCATCGTCGTCGGCGATCTTGAGCTGTTCGATCAGGGGGCGGAGAAAGCCATCCGACTTGGCGATCTCGATCTGGCTCTGAAGCGCTGCGGCGTCCTGGCCGATGCCCGGCAAAACGTCCTGCTCCGTGGTGACACGCAGCTCCCGGGGGTCGAGCACGACCAGGGCCGTCGCGGCGTACCGGACCGGCAGAACCATGAGAACGACGACGCCGAAGGCGAATAGCGCCAATGCCAGCATCAGAATGCGCCGGCCGTTCTCGCGCAGGAAAGAGAGAGCTCCGGAGACGGTCAGCGATCCCTTGATCAGGGTCGGCGCGGCACCATCGGGTTTCGTCCGCGCAGCCCGCGGCGCTTCCCACGAAGCCGCTGGCTCCGTCGGGGCGATGCTTCGCGGAGATGGGCGGCTACCGAACGCCATGGGCTCGACTCGAAATCAACTGACAGTCACAGTTCAGAGGCTTTCGACACCGTAAATATCCATGGTTAACCGGCGGTTACGGCCGGCGCGAAGCCGTCATGACGTGCTGCCTGGCTACGCCGTCAGCAGCGGCGCTATTGCAGATGCCGAAAGGCCTGCGAACGGCCCCCTTTCAGGCTGAAGAGAACGGCTTGGATGCTCTTCGCGCCGGACTTGCGGTGCCGTCGGCCTCGACCAGGCTTGCGACCTGGTCGCCGCGCTCAGCTGATGTTCAGCAGAATTCGCCCCGATGTGCCGCTGCGCATCAGGTCCAACGCGTCATTGACGCCGTCAAGCGCGAACTCGTGGGTCACGATCCCGCGGTAGCTCACCTTGCCGGCATCGCTCAGCCGAACGAGACGCGGGATATCGCGCGCCGGCTGGCATTGCCCGCCTTCCGAGCCCTTCAGCACCTTCTCGAAGTGGAGCGGCAGCGTGTAGATTTCGGCCTTCTCGCGGGGAACGCCGACGAGGATGCAGCGGCCCTTCTTCGCCGTGATCTCGTAGGCGAGCTCGATCAAATTCTTGACGCCGGTGGTTTCGACGACCTTGTCGGGTCCCTCAGTGCCCGTGATCGACCGAACGTCGGCAGCCACATCATTGACCGCTTCGGAGTTGATGGTGTGGGTGGCGCCGAACTGCCTCGCCATCTCGAGCTTGTTGTCGAGGCGGTCGATCGCGATGACGGGATAGGCGCCCACCATCGCGGCAAATTGCACGATGTTCAATCCGACGCCGCCGACGCCGAACACGACGACGGCCTCGCCGATGGCGATTTGCGCATCGTTGTTGACGACACCGAGCGCGGTCGTCACCGCGCAGCCGAGCAGCGGCGCGCTGGTGCGGTCGATCGAGGCCGGAACGGGCGTAACGCGATTCTCGGACACCACGGCGTAGTCGTTGAAGGTGGTGACCCAGCCCGCATTGAGGCGCTTGCCGCGCCAGGAATAGACCGGAGTATTGGACTGGATGCCCTTGCCCGGCCGCCAATGCATGACGACGGTGTCGCCCTGCTTGCAGGAGACGACGCCGGGTCCGGTCTCGACGATGGTTGCCAGCGCTTCGTGCCCCAAGAGGTGCGGCAGGAACTTGTCGACGCCTTTGACGGCGTCGATCTCGTTGATCTGCGCGCCGCAGATGCTCGACGTGTGCACGTGCGCGAGCACCTGGCCGTGCTCGAGCCGATCCGGCAAGGTGAACTCGTCGACGATCAGCGGCTTGCCCGATTCGACGAGAATGGCCGCCTTGGCAGTCTTGATGTCCATGAGGAGCGCCCGATCACTCGAAATAGATGAATTCGTAATCGCCGGTGTAGCCGAGCTTGCCGTACAGCCAGATCCATTCCGACGTGTGCAGGATGGACTCCGCCGTCAGCGCCCAGCATTCGAGGTTGTGCAATTCGGCGACGTTCCGGTAGCCCTCGACCATGACGTATTTGTTCTTGCCGACCCGCTCGACCTGCTTGAGCGCCGCCTCGAGTTCATACAGTCGGAGATTGTGCAGGGTACCCAGCGAGATGACGAGATCGAAACTTTCGTCGCCATAGGGATAGATGTCCTGGGCACGATAGTTGAAGAGGTGCGGCTTCACCTGCTCGTGCGCATTTTCGAGACCATGCTTGGAGATGTCGAAGCCGACGACCTTCAAACCCGGCAGGATCTTCTGCATCTCGTACAGCAGAAAGCCCTTGCCGCAGCCGACGTCGAGCACGCTGGACCCATTCTTCAGACCATAGGTCTCGATCAGCGCCTTGGCGACCGGCGCCCAGCGCCCTTCGATGAAGCGGTAGCCGCCATAGCCGAAGCGGCGGTCGCCATCCCAATAATCGGCCTCGTATTCCCGCGCCTTCAGCGAGCAGCCGATCTTGTCGTCGTTCATGCGGCCCATGTAGTCGCGCTTGGTCGCCGTATGCAGTGGCGTCACGATATTCAGGAGTCGTCCCATTGAGTCCTCGGGTTCCAGCACACGCTGCGATTCTCGCGACTGGCTGGCCCAGAGTCGCGACTTGCGAATCGCTTTAGCATTTGCGGTCAAGATCATCATTGCTGCAGATCAATGATCTGGACTCGTGCGACGGCGCCGCCGACGGTCGGCACAAATTCTGTCACCGGCAGCGACGCATGGAACGGGAGTGTGGGGCACAGCGTTCGCCTCGCAGGGAGTCTCGCCATGCCGACCAAACCGACCATCGCCCGCATCTGGCGGGGCCGTACCCACCGCGATCTCGCCGACGCCTACCAGGCCTATCTGCAGGCCGAGGGCATTCCGCCGCTGTTGAAGACCGCGCTCGGAGTGCAGCAATTGCGCGAGGACCGCGATGATGAGACGTGGTTCACGACCATTTCCTATTGGGCTGATATCGCGGCCATGACGGCCTTCACCAAGGGCGAGCCGACCAAGGTCCATCATCTCGCGCGCGACGCGGAATTCCTGATCGAGCTGCCGCAGCGCATCGAAATCCATCGCATTCTGATCGACGAACAAGGACTGCGGTAAAAGGCTGAGCCGTCGAGCTGAAGCTCGCATGGCCGTCAAATGGCGGCTTGTTGCAAAGATCCAGTGCTCGCGACTGTGCGGTTTCGCCGCAATGTTGCCAGCGGAATCAATCACTATAGTCAGAGCGTCATGGCATATGTCGTCGACATAGATGCGCGCACCGCGCGTTTCAGTCTTCACGCCGGCCGCCTCCAAGCAGGCGGTTAGCCGGACGGTGCTTGCGCCGTCCGGGCTCTTTTCCAGCTTTCGTGACCTCCGCCCGAGAGGTCGTATTGAAGCAGAAGGAGTGTGCCGTGCTGCCTCTTCCAAAAATCGCGCTCACCGCATCGGACTACCCGCGGCTGGAACAGCTTGCCCGCCGTGCCGCGCAGAAAGGCGACCTGGACGGGATCTTCCTCATAAGTGAGATCAACCGCGCCGACATCGTGCCCGACGAAGGGAACGATCTCCGTTCGCTCGTGACCGTGGGATCATGGGTCACCTGTTGCACGAATTGGGGCGTTCCGCGTCGCACCGTGCAATTGGTCTGGCCCGAGGAGTACTGGTCGAATCCCGACAGCCTTTCGGTCCTAACACCTTTGGGTGCGGCTTTGATCGGACTGCAGGTCGGCGACCAGATGCCGTACTTCGTCGCCGGCTGCCTGAACGTCGTCAGGGTTCAGAACGTAACCCAATCAAGCCCAAAGGTCGTCCCTCTCTTCCGGGCACGCCGAAGCAAGCCGTTCGATGACGACCCCGGACCAACTGCAGCATAGGAGAATTCAAATGCGCAACTTCGAAATCAGGACTCGGCGAGAACAGCCGGCGCTGCCACCGATCAAGATCACGGAAGTCGAGTCGCGTCGTCTCAGCTCGCTGGCAAATTCAACCATGGAACTATTTCCGCGTGTCGCCCAGTTTCTGGCTCGAGAACTGGAACGTGCGACGGTTACGGAAGAGAACGACTTGCGCGGCGTGATCAGGATGGGGTCGAAAGTGACCTATCGCGATGACGAGACGGGTGCGAGCCGGGAGATCGTGCTGGTCTATCCGCACGAGGCGAACATCGAACTCAACCGGATCTCGATCCTGACGCCTGTCGGAGCGGCGCTGATCGGCCTCTCGGTGGGACAGCGGATCGAATTCGAGACGCCCGACACGCGCACCAGGGGATTGACCGTTCTCGCCGTCTCCGAATGAGGGCTTGCGGCATCTCGCCGAAAAGGCGTCTTTTCGGCAGGCGAATTCAGGAGAGCCACGCAGAGGCCGGCGTCGTGACAGGAACGTCTCCTCTCTCTTCGCAATTGACTCTCGTCAGGCAACGACAGCGAGAACCGTCATGAAAAACATCAGTGCCGGCCAGATCGCCCTGTTGGTCGCTCTCGGAGCCATGCTGATTCTCACCGGCGTCTGGGCTTTCTCGGTCTGGGGAGCCAGCAGCGGGGTCGAAATGGGCAAGCATGGCTGGATCGCGCTTGGTCTCGGAAGTTTCTTCTCGCTGCTCATCGGCTGCGGGCTGATGGCCTTGATGTTCTTCAGCAGCCGCAGCGGTCACGATGATGTCGCCGATCCCTTCCGCCGGCGGGACGGCGAGGACAGATAGCTGCACCTTCGCCTTGCATCCTTACGAACGGTTCATTTTCTGCGACCCGTCCAGCGCGTCTTGATTCCCGGGTCCGCCGCGGTATACGTTCCCACCATGATGTTCATGTCCACATTCTTCCTGCTGATCTGAACGGCTGAAATCGTCGCGGCGCATCCGCGCCGATCAGATCGAACCGGCTGCGCCTGATGCGGTAGCCGCAGGGAGAATGTGCAATGCCCCAGACCGAACATGCTGGCCTGACGCCTCGTCAGGTCCAGAACTTCATCGACGACGGTTTCGTCAAGATCGAGAACGCCTTCAGCGCTCAGCTTGCAAAGCAATGCAGGGACGAATTGTGGGCGGATATCGGTCTGTCACCGGACCAACCTCAACTTTGGACTCGCCCCGTTGTCCGGGTGGGATTCAAGGCTTCGCCCCCTTTCATTGAAGCCGCGAACGCGCCGCCCCTGCACAACGCCTACGATCAACTCGTTGGCGAAGGGCGCTGGCTTGCGCCCACGGGCCTTGGAACCTTTCCGATCCGCTTCCGGTCAGAGGAAGCGCCCGGTGATGACGGCTGGCATGTGGACATGAGCTTTGGCACCGCCAATGCGGATTTCATGGAATGGCGCGTCAATGTGAAAAGCAGCGGGCGTGCGCTGCTGATGCTCTTCCTGTTCTCGGATGTCGGCGCCGATGATGCGCCCACGCGGATCCGGAAAGGCTCGCATGCCACTATCGCGCAGGAGCTACTGCCTTATGGCGAGGCAGGCGCGACGCTCCGGCAGCTCTCTGCCGAGGACTATGCGTCGACCGGAGATTGCGAGATCGAGCTGGCGACCGGTGCGGCAGGCAGCGTCTATCTGTGCCACCCGTTCCTCGTTCATGCCGCGCAACCCCACCGAGGGAAACGGCCGCGCTTCATGGCACAGCCTCCGCTGCTGCCGAGAGGCGAGCTTGATCCCGCGTTGCCACCTTCGCCAGTTCAGATCGCGATCCGGCGGGCTTGTGGATTGAGCTTCTAGTTGGACAGCATCCGGGACCGTTCGCGGCCCCGGATGCTCCTGCCATACTGTGTAGATGTGCGATCTGACGCCAGGACTGCTGCGCAGCGCCGCCGGCAGCGGCACGCTTAGAGGCAAGGATTCTTTACCGGCGGTCGCTTGACGGACAAAAGCTTGTTCAAGATCGAAACCCGCGAGTCGTGCGAAGCGGACCGCAATGCGCTGCTCATGGGACGAATGGGGTTGGCTTCGCATAGCTTGCGGCGATCGTCGTCGGATTGCCCGCCCACAGTCTGCTTGACATGCTGCTCACGTTGCCGGGCAGCATCCTGAAGCTCCGATTTGGTCACTGGAACAAGGCTGTTCTCAACGATAAAATCGTTCATACGATCTATCGCGTCGTCCAGATCGGCTTCGAAGCCTCGATCTTCGCCCGACAGGCAAGCTTCGGTGTAGGACCGAACGCCGACATAAATCTCCCAACTGCATTGCACGGCGCCGCGCCCGCTATTATCGATCCCGGTGCTCGTGATCTGGTCTCCATGGCGTTCCAAAAAGAACGAAACCCCCGAGGAGAGATCGATACGCCGTGTCGCCTCGCCTTTGTCATTGACGGCGTCGATGACCTTTGCGTCGGGCCGCTTCGCCAAGGCGTCCCACAACGGAGACCATTGCGCCTCCCGGGCGTGCGCAGCGAGGACCGACAGCAGGAGCGCGGCGGCGACACACATCACGCTATTGGCTGCCGACCAGGTGCGAGGATCTGACATTCAGGCTTTCTGCCGGACAGCAGGAGCAGAGGGTTGCTCCTTTGCAAACTCAATCCAGAATTGCATGACGTAAGCCTGGACGCAAAGCGTATCTTTCGCAAGGATGCACATGACGATCGAAATCACTGGAGCCCGGCTTGCTTTGGCGTGACGCTTTCTTGGCAGCACTGGTTGCGCTCATGGCGTTGAGCTTTTTGCCATCGCTTCGGAGGTCATTGCATAAGCCGATCCGATTTGATCCCGATCGGCCTTATCAGGTCTACACCCGGGACTATGATTTGGAGATCGAGGCGAACGACTTGGATGCCGTCCTCGCGTCGCTCCCTGACCGCCGCTGGGCCCAGCGCTTTCCGGTGACCGACCCCGGGCCGCTGTACGACCTCGAAAAGGACCTTGCGGCACAGCGTGCGCGCATTGCGCCTTCCCAGCCGCAAGACAGCTCCGCGTTTGATGGCGCCGATGCGATCGTGTCCTTGCTGATCGATCATTCCGGATCAATGCGCGGACAACCGATGTTTTTCGCGGCCCGGGCTGCGCTGGTCGCCTCCGACCTGCTCGAAAGCCTGGGAGCAAAGCAGGAAGTGCTCGGCTTCACGACGTCGCGCTGGAAGGGCGGGCAGAGCCGGGAAAAATGGTTGAACGACCGCCAGCCCGCCTATCCCGGGCGACTGAACGACCTGCTTCACATCATCTATTGCAGCACCGGTGGGAAGCTGAGCGCGCAACGCTGCGCAGACATGCTACGGCCAGATCTCATCAAGGAGAATATCGACGGCGAAGCTATTGAATGGGCCGCGTCGCGTTTGCGCCAACGCGAGGAAAGGCAGAAATGTCTGATCGTGCTATCCGACGGCGCGCCTGTTGACGATTCCACATTGCTCGAGAATGGAGACAGGTATCTGGACCACCATTTGCGCCATGTCGTCAGCGAGATCCAGCAGGCGGGCGACATCCGGCTTGCCGCAATAGGCATCAGCCACCGGGTCGAGCAATATTACAAGCACGGCATTACCATCAGCTCGCCGGAAGAGCTGGAGAGCACTCTCGTTCAGCTCATCAACCGGCTATTGCGCCCATCGCCTTGATGCGCCGTTACAGCTTTCCATAAACCCGCCCGGCGACCGCCTTCAGGCGCTCGACCGAGCCGGACTCCGGATGCGGCTTGACCGGGGCGAACAGGATCGAAGCCTGCTTGCCGTTCTTCCAGACATAGATGGTGACGGCGTTGCCGTTGCCCTTGGTGCAGGAATGCTCGCCGAACGCTTCACTGCCGAGCTCGGGTATCGCCAAATGCTTGCAGGGACCTGCGCGTTTCATCATGCCGATGGCGGTGTCGCGCGAAGTCGTGATCACGGCGACCGTCATGGTGTTGGCCTCGCGATCGAACATCATGCAGCTGCCCGCGCCGGTCCGCTGCACCGTCAGCGTGCTGCTGTCGAGAAAGCCGTCGGCATCCGCGGCCGCAAGCCACTCGCAATTACCGAACCGTTCGCTGCTCCTGTTCACGCTGGCGATGGCAATTCGCGCGGCTTCGGTGAGCGGTCCGAGCAGCGCATCGTCGGCACGCCGGCCGGCCGGATAGACGGTGATCTGCAGAATGTAATCGCCGGACAAGGCGACGACCGAGGCCTCCTGCCGCTCTGCGCCGGCGGCGCTCGTTCCGCCCTGGCCTTCGTCGCCGATCCCTGACACTGCGTTCAGCGGCATGCGCTCGCCAAGTGTCTTGACGAAGGTCGCGTACAATTCCCTGGCGCGGTCCTTGTCGGGATTACGGAACACGGAGAGCATCATCGTGTCGCCGCGCCCGGCCTGGTAGATGCAGCCGCGGCCGTCCTGATTTGAAATCAGTGACCATTTGAGCGCCGGCATCGCGCCGGCGAGTTCCTTGGCGCTGATGAACGGGCAGGTTTCGGCCGCCCTTGCGGGAAGCACCGGGGCGGCTGCGATTGCAAGGAATAGAACGAGGCGGGAGAGCAGACGATCGATACTGGGCATGGGACGAACTTACTATCGAAATGGCACGCCCGGAACCATTCAGATTGGTAACCCTGGTGCTCTACGTCACCGCCCGTGATATTCGGCCCAGCACTCCGCCGTTTCGTAGACGCGGACCGCCGAGATTTGCCGCAGGCTCGATGCCAGCCGGTCCCATATCCAGATCGCAATGTTCTCGGCCGTCGGGTTCTCGAGCCCCTCGACGTCGTTCAAGCATCGGTGGTCCAACGCGCCCACGATATCGGCGAAGCTCGACTCGAGATCGAAAAAGTCCACGACGAAGCCCGTGCGGGGGTCGACCGGTCCGTCGAGCTGGACCTCGACCCGGTAGGAATGACCATGCAGCCGGCTGCATCGGTGCGTCTCGGGCACCTTGGGCAACCGATGCGCTGCCTCGAATTTGAATGCCTGTGATATCTTCATCTGGTTCCCGACGGCGCGCGGCCGATCCGCGATCTCGGATGTGGATTGCCTGACCGGCGTCGAAGAATGGCGCGCCCGGAACGATTCGAACGTCCGACCCTCAGATTCGTAGTCTGATGCTCTATCCAGCTGAGCTACGGGCGCGTTTTTCGCAAACAGCGCGGGCATGGCCCGCAAGCAGCCCCCGGCAAAGCCGGAGGGGGTGCGAAAGAGCGCTTTGACTAGCCGCTCTTGTCCCGATTGGCAAGGTCTGCGTCGGCGGTATTTTGGGGCATTCCGCCTCTTGATCGTCATTCCGGGGCGCGACGAAGTCGCGAGCCCGGAATCCATAACCACCAGCCGGGGTTATGGATTCCGGGCCTGGCCCTTTGGGCCATCCCGGAATGACGGAAATCATGGCGATCACCCGCTCGTTCAATCGGCCTCCTGGCCGACTACGCCCTCTGCCGCTCGTTGCGGATGGAGAGCAGCTCCACGGGGCGGTCGGGGATGACGATGCGGAAGGTGGCGCCGATGGTGCCCTCGACCAGGTGAATGTCGCCGCCATGGGCGCGGACCAGCTCGGCGGCGATGGCCAGGCCAAGGCCACTGCCGCCGGGGCGACCGGAGGTCTGGAACGCCTCGAACAGGTGATCCCGGGTCTTCTGGGGCACGCCGGGGCCGGTGTCGGAAACTTCGATGATCGCCACGGCGCCCTCGCGTTTTCCGGTGATCCGGATCTGCTGCGGGCCCCCCTCGCCGGAGGAATGACTCTCCAACGCCTGGGCGGCGTTGCGGACGAGATTGAGCAGCACCCGGAACAACTGATCGGGATCGGCATCGATCGCAAGCCCGCGCTCGATCGCAGCGACCCAGGCGATCGAGGCGTCGGAGGCGAGACCCGCGGTCTCACGGACCTCCAGCACGACGGGCTCGATCATGATCATGCGGCGGTCCGGCGCGGCCTCCTGGGCGCGGCCGTAGGACAGCGTCGACTGGCAGAAGGCGATGGCGCGCTCGAGCGAGCGCACCAGTTTCGGCGCAAAGCGCTGCACCCGCGGGTCCGGCACGCTGGCGAGCTGGTCCGACAGAAGCTGGGCCGAGGCCAGCAGATTGCGCAGATCGTGATTGATCTTGGACACCGCGAGGCCAAGGGCGGCAAGCCGGCTCTTTTGGTTCAGCATCGACATCAAATCGCGCTGCATGTCCGACAACTCGCGCTCGGCGACCCCGATCTCGTCGCTGCGCTGGCTGGGCACGATGATGCCCGCGGAGCTCTCGGGGTTCTCGTGGAAGCCGACCAGGCTCGCGGTCAACCGCCGCATCGGGCGCACGAAGAGATAATGAAGCGCGAGATAGACCAGCCCCGCGGTCAGCGCCGCGATGATCAGCGCGACCACCACGAGGTTGCGGGAGAAACGATACATCTGCTGCCGCAGCGGCAGCTCGTCGGTCACGATCTCGATGAACTGGGCATTGCCAACGCCGGGCCCGACGATCCGGATGGCCTGGTTGCCGGTCTCCAGCATCATTCGGAACGAGCCAGTGATCGCCTCCCAGGCGGTCATGTCGCGCAGGTCGAGGTCATGCTCGATCGCGGCCGGAATGTTGTCGCTGGCGAGCAGCCGGCGCTGCTGGCCCATCTTGATGGCGACGGCGCGGGCATTGATGCTTTTCAGGATCTGACGCGACAGCGAATCGGGGACCATGCCGAGCGGCGCCGCGTCCAGCACCAGCGCCGCGGTGTTGGCCGCCGCGACGCGGTCGTTCAGCCGGTTGACCCAGAAATTGGCAATGGCAGGCACGTAGAGCAGGATGGCCGCGATCATCACCAGGGGAATGGTGAGCAGCAGCAGCTTGCCTGACAGCCCAAGCCCGCGCGTCCCGCGGGGGCGCACCGCCGGCGGGTCCGGCTGATCCTGATCCTGGATCGGCTGGAGGTCTGTCGCTGCCACGAAATTCGCCCTCGCTGCCTTTGGCGGGTGAAGGATTGGCGTTATGAAAGATGCGGCCCGACCCCGGTCGGGTCAAATTACGGATCGCTAATCTGCCAAGGTGGGATGTAAGCGCTGATATCGCGAGTCGCTACCTCAAGGGTTAAAAACCCCGAGCAAACAGCGATATTCACCGGAAACGTGCGCTTGTGCGGCGTTGACGAAAACAAGGCGCTCGCTTATAAGCCGCGCAAATTGTCCGCGATGACCCGGTGCGACACCGGGAGCGGCTCTCTTGGGGCCGGAAACGGTCCGTTTTGGGCCGCATCTTCCGGACTTTACCATCAATTCTACAGGCAAATTGCCCGGTCAGCGGAGAAAAACCCGTGAAGCGGACTTATCAACCCAGCAAACTGGTGCGCAAGCGCCGTCACGGCTTCCGTGCCCGTCTCGCCACTGCCGGCGGCCGCAAGGTTCTCGCCGCCCGCCGCGCTCGCGGCCGCAAGCGTCTGAGCGCCTGAGCCGGACCCCCTTTTCCGGGATTTCATCATGGATCGGCTGAGGCAGCGGGCGGATTTCCTCGCCGTTGCCAATGGCGCGCGGGTGAATAGTCCCGCGTTCGTCCTGCAAAGCCGCCCCCGCGATGACGGCGGCCCGGTCCGGGTCGGCTTCACCGTGACCAAAAAGAACGGCAACGCCCCCGCGCGCAATCGCATCCGGCGCCGGCTTCGCGAACTGGTGAAGCGGCTCGATCCGGTGTCGATGCAGCCCCATCATGATTATGTGCTGGTTGGCCGAAGGGACGCGCTCTCGCGCCCCTTCGCGACCATGCTCGACGACCTCCGCACGGCGTTCACGAAGCCCGCGCGGCAGGCGCCCAAGGGATTGTCGAAGGGACGCGGCCCAAGGACTGAGCGCTCAAGGCCCGGCCCCGCTCCCGCCGCCAGCCGCAAACCCGATTGATGACGAGACACCAGTGATGACCGACAATCGCAATACCATCCTTGCCGTCATTCTGTCGGGCCTCGTCCTGATCGCCTGGCAGTATTTCTACAACGTGCCGGCGATGGAGAAGCAGCGCGCCCAGCAGCAGACCCAGGCCGAGCTCCAGAAGGGCACGCCGCAGCCGACCG
>NZ_JALBGZ010000549.1:0-4276 GCF_023006515.1 Bradyrhizobium sp. PRIMUS42 | reverse complement strand
CGGCATCTGCCGCGGCGTGAAGCCGTCGAGCTCGCTCTGCCGCGCGGTGATCTCGGCGACGGCGACGTCGAACGAAGCGGGGCTCAGGGGAGGGGCGTTGCGATAGACCTGCGCTGCCGCACGCTCGACCATATCGGCCTGGCGCTGTCGCGTCTCGACCGGAGACGGTGCAGGTGAAGGTGCCGGCCGCGGCGCCTGAGGCTGCTGCGGCTTCGAGATCTGCGACAGCCGCGCGTCGAGCCGCGAGATCGCATCGTTGAGCTGGCGCGCGACGCCCTGCTCGCGCGAAGCGTCCTGTCGTGAAGCGTCCTGTCGTGAAGCGTCCTGGCGCTGCGCGGGTTTCGCGATCCGTTCGATCTGCTGGGTGATCGCGTCGAGCCGTTGGTGGATGTCGGCGACTTCGCGGCTCTCCTGACTCGGTGCTTGGCTCGGAGGAGCGTGGGGCGCTTGCTGACGCTGGTCGTAAGGTGCGCGAAAGTTCGGTGGCGCAGTTTCGCCGAGCGTGGAGTTCAGCCAATCGTTGAGTGACATGCCGGCTCTGCGCGCAGCAGCTTCGGCCCGCTCCCGGACGGATGGGTCGATGCCGTCAACACTCCACGATACGCGCGAATTCATGACTCTGTCCGGTTCCGACTCCGGCGCCCCACCCGGCGCCTCCAGCCTCCCCACGCGCGCCAGTTGTAAACACAACCGAATTTGGCGCAGGTCGTCTGCCTCGAAAACCGACTTTTGTCCGTTACGGTAAATAACGGGTTAAGGAACGCGTCGCCGGTGTCTTAAAGTTGGGCGGCGATGCCAACCCCGGAACTGGTGCGCTCCTCCCCCGCTCCTTCGGCGCGACCGCTCCCGCAAGCGGGAGAGGTGACTAACACCGCCAATGCCGCTCAGCCCTTCCCCTCTCGCTTGCCGTCTTCCAGCGGCACCACGCTGGCCTTGCCGCTCATCGCCGAGAGCGCCTCCAGTGTCTCTTCGCAGAAGTCGGCCACCATCTGCTCGTGCCGAGCCCCTAAGCGGAGCAGGAGCAGGTTGCCGAGGTCGAGCCTGCCTTCCGCCGTTCCGTCCGGGAAACGCTTCTTCAGGATGCGCTCGTAATTGGCGTGGCGGTCGCGGTGGTGCTCCAGGCGCGCCATCAGGTCGGTGCGCAGCGGCTCGATGTCGATGCTGTCGAGGGCGTGGAGGCGGACCAGGAGGTCATCCTTGGTCGAGGCTGGCGTGCTTGGCCGCGCGGCCCAGTGCCGCAGCGCTGTTCTACCCTCGGGCGTAAGCGTATAAACCAGCTTGTTGGGCTTGCCTGATTGCACGACCTCCCGGCCCTGGATGTGGCCGCGGTCGCGCAGCTTGGAGAGCTCGCGGTAGATCTGCTGGTGGTCGGCCTTCCAGAAGAAGCCGATCGAGGAATCGAATGTCTTGGCGAGCTCGTAACCCGTCATCGGACGTTCCGTCAGGCATGCGAGGATTGCGTCGCCCAGCGCCATGGCCGGCCTCCTTCTTCTTCGATCCTAACCAACCAGCTTGACTTTATGCGTATCGGCGCATATGCGTCAATGTGCATATGAGGCAGCTTGCGGGCCGGTCACAGGTCCGACTGAAAAATCCAGCGAAATCAATCTCCTCGCTACTGTGCATGGGGTTGTTTTCGCACTTTTTGCCTTTGCCCTAGGGAGGCACCTGAGCATGACCGGCCTCGATTCCTGGTACGCCTACATGAAGTCCCATGACCGCGCCGCGCTCTGGGATCTGCTGCACCCCGATGCCGTGTTCGAAAGCCCCGTCGTGCATTCGCCGCAGCGTGGCCGCGACATCACCTTCAAATACCTCTCCAGCGCCGAGAAGGTGCTCGGCGGCCCAGGTTTCACCTATGTCGGTGAATGGCGCAGCGACACTGGTGCGGTGCTCGAATTCAAGAATGTCATCGACGGCATCGAGATCAACGGCGTCGACATCATCAGCTTTGATGCCGAGGGACGCATCACCCATTTCAAGGTGATGGTGCGTCCGCTCAAGGCGATCAACATGCTGCACCGCCTGATGGCGGAGCAGCTTGCCGCCCAATCATGACCCTGCCCTGAGGTTGCCGAACCCGCTAAGCTCGCGGGCAAAGGCTGCGCCTCATCACTTCAAGCCCCATGCCGGGAGACCACCATGCCGATCTACAAAGCCCCCGTCGAAGACGTGAACTTCCTGCTCAACGACGTCTTCCAGATCGACCGCTACGATAATCTCGCCGGCTTCTCCGATGCGTCGAGCGATGTGCGCGAAGCCATCCTCGGCGAAGCCGCCAAGCTCGCCGAAGAGGTGCTGCAGCCGCTCAATCGCGTCGGCGATCTCGAAGGCTGCAAGCGTGCCGATGACGGCAGCGTCACCACGCCGAAGGGTTTCAAGGACGCCTTCATGCAAGTCGCCGAGGGCGGCTGGCTCGGTCTGTCGGCGCCGACCGAATTCGGCGGCCAGGGCCTGCCGGTGACGCTGAGCCAGGCGGTGAACGAATTCCAGATCTCCGCCAACATGGCGTTCTCGATGTATGGCGGCCTGACCATGGGCGCGACCGCGGCGTTGATCGTCCACGGCACGCCCGAGCAAAAGCAGACCTACGTGCCGAAGATGGTGGCGGGCGAATGGACCGGCACCATGAACCTGACCGAGCCGCATTGCGGCACCGATCTCGGCATGCTGCGCACCAAGGCGGTGCGCCAGGCCGACGGCAGCTTCAAGATCACGGGCACCAAGATCTTCATCTCGGCCGGCGAGCATGATCTCGCCCCCAACATCATTCACCTCGTGCTCGCCCGCATCGAGGGCGCGCCCGCCGGCATCAAGGGCGTGTCGCTGTTCGTGGTGCCGAAGTTCCTGGTGAACGCGGACGGTTCGGTGGGCGCGCGCAACGGCGTCGTCTGCGGCTCGATCGAGCACAAGATGGGCATTCACGGCAATTCCACCTGCGTGATGAACTACGACAACGCCACCGGCTGGCTGATCGGCGAAGAGAACAAGGGCATGCAGGGCATGTTCGTGATGATGAACGAGGCCAGGCTCGGCGTCGCCGTGCAGGGCCTCGCGCAATCCGAGGTCGCCTATCAGAACGCGGTCGCCTATGCCCGCGAGCGCATCCAGGGCCGCGCGCTCACCGGCGCCAAGGCGCCGGACAAGCAGGCCGACCCGATCATCGTGCATCCCGACGTGCGCCGCACGCTGCTCTCGATCCGCGCCTTCAACGAGGCCGCGCGTGCCTTCGTGATGTGGACCGCGCTGAAGAGCGACGTCGCTCATCGCTCCGAAGACCCGAAGGACCGCCAGGCCGCCGACGATCACATGGGCCTGATGACCCCGGTGCTGAAGGGCTTCCTCACCGATTACGGCTTTGCCAACGCGGTGCAGGCGCAGCAGATGTATGGCGGCCACGGCTATATCGCCGAGCAGGGCATGGAGCAGTTCGTGCGCGATGCGCGTATTGCGATGATCTATGAAGGCGCCAACGGCATCCAGGCGCTGGACCTCGTCGGCCGCAAGCTGCCGCGCGACGGCGGCCGCGCCATCATGGCGTTCTTCGGCGAGGTCATGGCCTTCGCCAAGGAGAATGGCGGCGACGAGGCGCTGAAGCCCTTCATCACCCCGCTTTCGGCCTCGCTCGGCCATCTCCAGCAGGCCACGACCTGGCTGATGCAGAACGCGATGGCAAAGCCTGATAATGCCGGCGCTGCCGCAACCGATTACCTGCATCTCTTCGGCTTCGTCGCGCTCGGCTACATGTGGGCGAAGATGGCGAAGGTGACGAATGCCAAGATTGCCGAGAGCGGGGCGACGCCCTATCTCTCGACCAAGCTCGTCACCGGCCGTTTCTTCATGGAGCGGATGCTGCCGGAGACCGCCGCCAATCTCGCGCGCATCCAGGCCGGCTGCGCCACCATCATGGAATTGCCGGCGGAAGCGTTCTGAGGCTTTCCGCTTCACCAGCGATCGCGACCGCGCAGCGGTCGCCGCGACAATAACTGCAATCAGGAGGCTCCCATGGCAGATGCCTATATCTACGATCACGTCCGAACCCCGCGTGGCCGCGGCAAGGCGGACGGTGCGCTGCACGAAGTCACGGCGCTCGCGCTCGCGACCGTGCCGCTGAAGGCGCTGAAGGACCGCAACAATTTGCCTGAGGATTCCGTCGACGACGTCGTGCTCGGCGTGGTCGATCCGGTCGGCGAGGCCGGCTCCGACATCGCGCGCTTCGCCGCGCTGAAGGCCGGTCTCGGCGAAGCCGTGCCCGGCGTGCAGATCAGCCGATTCT
>NZ_JALBGZ010000548.1:0-4283 GCF_023006515.1 Bradyrhizobium sp. PRIMUS42 | reverse complement strand
GCTATGCGATGGGCCGCTCGCCCGAGGCGCTCTGCGCCGAGATGCTTCGCGTGCTCGGCGAGCAGGCGAAATCGACGGGCGATGCCGCGCGCCTGCGTCTCGTCGAGGGGCGCGGCACGTCGACCACTTCAGATGAGGAAGGTTAGGCCATGACGGCGCTTCGCATGCGTGCCCGCGATTTCCTGACCGACGATCAACTGGCCGACGTGCGCCAGCGCATGACCTGGAAAGGCGTTGCGCTGATCGCGCACGCCTGGACGCTGATCGTGGGCGCGATCGCTTTGGTCGCGTGGTGGCCCAATCCGATCACCTATATCCTGGCCGTTGCCATCATCGGCTCGCGCCAGCTGGGCCTTTCGATCCTGATGCATGACGGTGCCCATGGCTGCCTGTCCGCCGACGAAAAAACCAATCTGACGCTGAGTCAGTGGTTCTGTGCTTATCCGCTGTTCGCGGAGACGCGCAGCTACCGGCGTTACCACCTTCAGCATCATGCACGCACGCAGCAGGAGGATGATCCCGATCTCGTGCTGTCGGCGCCGTTTCCGATCACGAAGCTGAGCTATCGCCGCAAGTTCATTCGCGACATCACCGGACAGACCGGCTACCAGCAGCGCAAGGCGCAGCTGCTCAACGCGCTCGGCTCGAAGGACTGGCCGTGGCGCCAGCGCCTGGCGCATTTCTGGGACAAGCTCGGTCCGCAATGCATCGTCAATGCCGTGATGTTCGCCGCGCTTGCGGCCGCCGGCGTGTGGTGGGCCTATCCGCTGCTATGGCTGCTGCCGCTGCTGACCTGGATGATGGTCATCACCCGCATCCGCAACATCGCCGAGCACGCTGTGGTGCCCGACAGCAGCGATCCCTTGCGCAACACCCGCACCACCAACGCCAATTTTCTGGAGCGGCTGTTCATCGCGCCGTATTACGTGAACTACCACCTCGAGCATCATCTCTTGTTCTACGTGCCCTGCTACAATCTGCCGAAGGTCCATCGCCTGCTGAGCGCGAGCCGGCACGCGGGCCGCATGGAGGTGCAGCCGGGCTACGCCGCGGTGCTGCGGCTTGCAACTGCGAAGCCGAACCGCGATGACCGTCCGGGGCAAGTGGTCAATAGCGCGCGCCGCGCGCAGGCAGGGGCGGAGGTCGACGCCAACCAGACGGCCGGCGGATTCTAGCAAGCGGCATATCCGGTTGAATGCTTGCCGAAGCTCCCATCTTGGCTTGACATTCTGGCCCCTGACAGTGTCTACGGCCCCCTTTGGAGCATGATCGGGAACCAAGGCTCGGGCCGGACGTAGTTGGCTGCCGGGTTCTCGAAGACAACTGCTCGAGCGATCCAGGGGAGCGCCGATGACGGCAGCATTCACATTTCCGGGGCAGGGTTCCCAGGCGGTCGGCATGGGCAAGGCCCTGGCCGATGCCTTTCCGGTGGCGCGCGCGGTGTTCGACGAGGTCGATGCCGCGCTCGGGGAGAAGCTGACGGCGACCATCTGGGATGGTCCGGCCGAAACGCTCCAGCTCACCGAAAACGCCCAGCCGGCGCTGATGGCGGTGTCTGTCGCCACCCTGCGCGTGCTGGAGGCCGAGGCTGGATTTTCCGTGGGGCGAGACGCGGCCTTCGTCGCCGGCCACTCGCTCGGCGAATATTCGGCGCTGGCTGCGGCCGGCAGCCTGACGATTTCAGATACCGCCCGTCTGCTTCGCACCCGCGGTCTCGCAATGCAAAAGGCAGTCCCGGTCGGCGCGGGCGCGATGGCCGCGCTGCTTGGTCTCGACTACGAGGCCGCCATGGAGGTCGCCAATGAAGCGGCCCAGGGGCAGGTCTGCCAAGCCGCCAACGACAATGGCGGCGGACAGGTGGTCGTCTCAGGCGACAAGGCTGCGGTGGATCGCGCCGTCGAGATCGCCAAGACCAAGGGCGCCAAGCGCGCGATGCTGCTGCCGGTGTCCGCCCCGTTCCATTGTAGACTGATGCAGCCGGCTGCGGATGCCATGGCGGACGCGCTGTCGAAGGTCACGATCAAGGCGCCGGCCGCGCCGCTGGTGTCGAACGTGCTGGCGAGCGCCATCACCGATCCCGACGAGATCCGCCGCCGCCTGGTCGAGCAGGTCACCGGCACCGTGCGCTGGCGCGAGTCGGTTGCCTATATGGCAGGGCAGGGCGTTACCCGTTTCTTCGAGATCGGCGCCGGCAAGGTGCTGACGGGTCTCGTCAAGCGCATCGCGGACGGCGCCGTCGGCGTCGCGGTCGGCGGTCCCAATGACATTGCCGCCGCCAGGGATGCATTGGCCGCTGCGAAGCAGGCCTAGAGGAGTTGTTTTCGATGTTCGATCTGACTGGCAAAAAGGCGCTCGTCACCGGCGCGACCGGCGGCATCGGCGGCGCGATTGCGCAGGCGCTGCACGCGCAGGGCGCCACCGTCGCGATTTCAGGAACGCGCAAGGAGGTGCTGGATGAGCTTGCCGGCAGGCTCGGCGAGCGCGCTCACGTGTTGCCCTGCAATCTCTCCAAGGCCGACGAGGTCGAGGCACTGGTGCCTGCTGCGGAAGCGGCGATGGGCCAGGTCGACATCCTCGTCGCCAACGCCGGCATCACCCGCGACAATCTCTTCGTTCAACTCCGTGACGAGGATTGGGAGGAGGTCATCAACGTCAATCTGACCGCGACCTTCCGCCTGGCACGCGCCGCCACCAAATTGATGATGCGCAAGCGCTTCGGCCGCATCATCGCCATCACCTCGGTGGTCGGCGTCACCGGCAATCCCGGGCAGGGCAACTATACGGCGTCGAAAGCCGGCCTGATCGGCATGATCAAGACGCTGGGTGCCGAATACGCCAAGCGCGGCGTCACTGCGAACTGTATTGCACCCGGCTTCATCAAGACGCCAATGACCGACGCGCTCAACGACAAGCAGCGCGAAACGATTCTCACCAAGGTTCCGGCCAACCGCCTGGGCACCCCCGAGGACATTGCAGCGGCCGCAGTCTACCTGAGTTCGAACGAAGCGGCGTACGTCACCGGGCAAACCATCCATGTCAATGGCGGCATGGCCATGATCTGACGCTTCGTCCCGCACTGCCCACATCGGCGGTGCGGGATGCGGCAAACGGCCGTTTCCGGAGCGAAATGAGGCTTGTAGTCAAGGCAATTGAAGTATGATAACCGGACGCTCAACGGATGGGCAAAGAACGCCATTGCAGGTTTTTGAAACCCTGTATATTGGCGATGCGGAGCCTTGGCCGTCGTTCGCCGGGCCCTGTATCGGTTAGGATGGGGCCAATCTAAAGTTCGTAAGCGAAGGCAAGTAACACGACCACGACGGCTCGTATCGTCCCGGGGGGTCGGGTCTACAGGGAACAACACGAGGTTAAGCAATGAGTGACATTGGCGAACGGGTTAAGAAGATCGTGGTCGAACACCTTGGTGTTGAGCCCGAGAAGGTTGTCGACGCTGCGAGCTTCATCGACGACCTCGGCGCCGACAGTCTGGACACCGTCGAACTGGTGATGGCGTTCGAAGAGGAATTCGGTTGCGAGATTCCGGACGACGCTGCGGAAACGATTCTCACCGTCGGCGACGCCACGAAGTTTCTCGAGAAGAACGCGAAGAGCTAAGGCTCTTCATTTTCGCGGGGACAACATTGAAACCGGACGGGCCGCTTCCCAGCGGTCAGCCGGTTTCTTGTTATTGGCCGTGAGTCTTTCGATGCGGAGTTTTCGGATATGAGGCGGGTTGTCGTCACTGGTCTCGGCATGGTGTCGCCGCTCGGCTGCGGCGTCGAACCGACCTGGAAACGCATCCTCAACGGCGAAAGCGGCGCGCGCCGGATCGAGAGCTTCGACGTCTCCGATCTTCAGACAAAATACGCCTGCACCGTCGTGCGCGGCGACGGCACCAACGACACCTTCAATCCCGATAAGTGGATGGAGCCGAAGGACCAGCGCAAGGTCGACGACTTCATCATCTTCGGCATGGCCGCGGCCGGCCAGGCGCTCGACGACGCCAACTGGCACCCCGAAACCGAGGAGGACAAGTGCGCGACCGGAACCATGATCGGATCCGGCATCGGCGGCCTCAGCGGCATCGCTGACACAGCGATCCTCTTGAAGGAGCGCGGACCGCGCCGGGTGTCGCCGTTCTTCATTCCGGGCCGCCTGATCAATCTCGCCTCCGGCTACGTCTCGATCGCGCACGGGCTGAAGGGGCCGAACCATTCGGTGGTCACGGCCTGCTCGACCGGCGCACACGCCGTCGGCGATGCCGCGCGCCTGATCGCGCTGGG
>NZ_JALBGZ010000547.1:0-4287 GCF_023006515.1 Bradyrhizobium sp. PRIMUS42 | reverse complement strand
CGAGGTGCATGCGGTCGCGCGCTTCGTCGAGAAGCCGGACGCGGTGAAGGCCTCCGACTACGTCAATTCGGGCTATCTCTGGAACAGCGGCAACTTCATGTTCCCGGCGAGCGTGCTGCTCGACGAATATCGCAAGGTCGATGCGGCAAGCGTCGAGGCCGTCACCAATGCGGTCAACAATGCCGGCCGCGATCTCGGCTTCGTCACGCTGGAGCCTGGAGCCCGAGGCGTTCGGTTCGGCGAAGGCGATCTCGATCGACTATGCCGTGATGGAGAAAACTTCGCGCGCAGCGGTCGTGCCGGTCGTGCGGCTGGTCCGACGTCGGCTCCTGGCACGCGGTGTGGGAGCTCTCCGACAAGGACGCGCAAGGCAATGCGGCGCATGGGGCCGCGGTGTTCGAGGATTCCCGCAACTGCAACGTCACCACCGACCAGGCGCTGGTCGCGCTCGAAGGCGTCGACGATCTCGTCGTGGTCGCAACCGCGGATGCGGTCCTGGTCTCGCGCCAGAAGGATGCCAACGGCCTGAAGCGTCTCGTCACGAAGCTGAAGGCGGTCGCGCCGAAGGTCACCGAGGAGCACCTCAAGGTGCATCGGCCCTGGGGCAGCTATCAGTCCGTCGACAACGGCGAGCGCCACCAGGTCAAGCGCATCGTGGTGAAGCCGGGCGGGCGGCTGTCGCTGCAGAAGCACCATCATCGTGCCGAGCATTGGATCGTGGTTCGCGGCGCAGCCCGTGTCACCGTCAACGAAACGGTGAAGACCGTGCACGAGAACGAGTCGATCTACATTCCGATGGGTGCGGTCCACCGCATGGAGAACCCCGGTAAAATCATGCTGGAACTGATCGAGGTCCAGACCGGAAGCTATCTCGGGGAAGACGACATCATCCGGATTGAAGACGACTATCAAAGAGCTTGAGGAGTTCCGAAGCTCATTCCCCGGCTCTCTTTCCAGCTTGAGACCCCTATCGATGTGAGCGTAAAAGCGCGATCAGATCAAAAGTGAGCGACTTCCCGAGTCCATCGTTGGGGATCCACGCCGGACTCTGCGCGAACGAAAATATATCGATCCAAAGCATCCACTAACGGTGTGACAACCGGACTCAGATTATCGAGAACGAGAACCGCTCTTCCCTCGCGGACAAGCAGCACAAGGTGGTGCTCTGCCGTTGTTCGGATCACTACCTCTGCAAGAAGGAGGGCCGAGCTGGGCCAACCGGATCGAAGCAACAGATGACGCTTGGTGACGGCATAGTCGCCACAATTGCCATCATAGGGGAATATCTGCCATTCGGCGTCACTTCGGCTCTCGAGTGGATCTTTTGGCGCTATGCTGAAATTCACGGTTGAATTGATCTCGGCGAGTTCTCGCCAGCGTTGAATTGAGGAGCGGAAGTCTCGGATCCTGCGATCCTCGTGGCGTTGGCAGTCCTCAGGGTTTTGAACGCAGAACTGAGAGAACGACAGCGGTGGTGTCACCGCTTGGGATTCGTAGCTTGAATAGGCTGGCTGGCTGCAAACGCAATACACTATGGCCAGCATGCGGGTAGCATGTCTGATCATCGAAATCCGCCGGGTCATTCCTGATTGCTACTCGGATTATATTGCGACGCAATGGAAGCGCTATGACAATTGTGAGGCAATCGATGCCTAATCCCGAAGCACTTAGGGCTGACCGGCAGAACCTTACACCGGGTCGTTGTTGGTTTCCCAATGCTGTGCAGTCGAAAGCAGCGGTGATGTCGTAGTTCGGCGCGAGCATCGACCGGAAGGCAGACGTGAAATGCACATCGCGATGATCGGCACGGGCTATGTGGAACTGGTGTGAGGAGCGTGCTTTGTGCTGAAGATCGCGCAGTCCTTGTTCGGCCTCAGTGTCGTAGTGACGAAGTCGACCAAAACCTGGAGCAGGAAGAGAGAGCTGCCGCTTATCACCTATAGCCACTTTGCCGCTTCTTAGACTGCAAAGCCCTCCCAATGTGTGAGAGCTTCATCTTTCCTTGCGTCAAAGTTCGATGCCTTACTATTCGAGCGATCAACTTCTGCCCGTTTCAATCTAGCTCGCTGCCGTCCTTCTCGGGCACGCCTTGATGCTAGCTCGAGATATACGTTGCTGAAGACCACGAACAGAACGATGAATTCGAATACTAGGCCTCCAAGGATCATGAGAACCGTCATGCTTCCTCCTCAAGTAGGTCACGCTGCTGAATTTAATACTAAAAATATTAAATAATCAATTTAAATGATAAATTAATGATGAAAAGTGCAGGTCAAGGAGATGGCTTTCAGCGACGATCCCAAGAGGGAACGAGCATATGCTTGCCGCGGAACGGACCGATCTAACACTTCGAGCTGCAATCTTGCGGTCTACCTGTGCACCGCCTCTTGTTGGAATTACGGTCAGGAAGGGGGGAAAGCATGCCCTGCGCTTTGTGCTTAAATTTGGCCCTGGTGGTGTAGCTCCGTCAGCGATAGGGGGGCTCAATCGGATCCACGGGTTACGCTCGCAGTCTTGACGGCAACGCGAATTGAGGCCGAGCTGTGCGTCGGTCGTGCGTAGCGGTGTCCCTCACCAGCCCGAGCGATAAGGTCCGAGATCAGGCAGAACCGGCCGAGCGTCCAGCACCAAAGCCAGCGCAAAGAAGGCCACGATCATTTCACCTCACATCACAGCTGCGTCTGCTCGCAGCCTGTTGGCTGCCGCGAGCGCGATCGGCGAAGGGAAATGGTCATGACGAAAGCGAAAGCACAACTTCAGGCGCTCGGGCGTAGCGCCAAGCGCGCACACGAGCGCACCAAAGAAGGACGTACAGAATTCATTGCGGGCACGTCTGAGTTGGCTGCCGCTTTCTGCAGGGCTCGAAGCAAATTGCCGAGCGATCAAGCATTCCGTGCATGGATCGAACAAGCTGGCCTCCGGTCGATCGGCAAGGACGATCGCCGCGCGCTGATTTTCATTGGTCGGCACGTCACCGCGGCCCGCCGATTTTTCATGCAGAACGAGGATCGGTGGTCATGGCGCATGTGCGCGTTTCATTGTCGATGCTCGAGCCGGTTTCGCAGCCTGCGAAGCCGGTCGTCAGTCCGGCGAGAACGGTCACTGTGCAGGTCACTAAGGAAATTTATTCCACTCAATGCACCATACCAAGTCGTTACATCCGACCCGAAACCGTTGGCTGCACCGCTTAAATTGGTCACGAGCGAGCGAGACCAAAGGGAGTGCATGCCGCAGCCTAAGCAGGCGAGACACTCCGGCTACATGAAGCGACCGGGGCGGTGCGAGCAGTTATCGAGGCCTCATCGCTGTCGACGACTACCGTCGCGCTTTACTGGCCATTCGAGCGAGGTAAGCGACCTGCATCAGACAGAATACGGGAAGCGGCGCATTGGCTCGAATTGCTGGCAGATGCCCTGGAATCGGAGGCTCTGCGTAAGCCACAACATCACTAATGCGGACCGGAAGGTTCGCGGGTATGACTACCCTGATGGACCGAATGGTGAAGTGAGCGAACGTCCCTAACCAAAGGGGGAGGTCGAAGGCCACTTTCCGAAGTGTTCGAAGCATGATCGCGAGTGCTGTGCGCCGTTCATGTGCTCAGCTAATGATCCAGTGTTGCTTCGCAAATCGATTTGGGAATTGGCGATCAGACTGAAGCTTGAATGCGAGCCGGAATGGAAGGCTCGCATTGGACTCTCGATCTGATCTTTCAACGCGGTCGGCGCAGCGGTCCACTGAGGTAGCGCTGATTCCTGATCTCGCGAAGGAGCAGCATGCGCTTGGTTTGTGCGGCGTTGAGCAGCCCCTCGAACAAGACCAGGACCTCGCGCGCCTGCACGTAGACTTCGGTGGTGATGGCGTGTTGGTCAAAGCCATAGGTCGCAAGCCGCGCGTCGATCTCGGCCGCCGCGATGGGATCACAGCGCCAGCTCAACGCGTTTTGCAGCGTATGGTACTCGGCCTCCGCTTCGAACTCGGGATAGATCCCGACCAAGTCGATACGCCGCAACGTCGCCTCAACCGCCCTTTGGCGATAGGTCTCGAGCAATTTATGCCGCAACATGCGGTAGCGCTGGATGTCCCAGGACAGCTCGGCGACATCGATTGCGAGCAGCCACTCGATGGCGGATTGCGGCGCAAGGTCGGCAAAGATCGCCTGCCGGAGTGCATGGTAGTGTTCGAGCTGTTCGCCCGGCAGCAGCCGGGGCGGCGGGGCCAAGGCCTCAAACTCGACCGGCACCGCCGTGGCGGTGAGCTCGCGCGCGGTTTGGAACAGACCGTTCATCC
>NZ_JALBGZ010000546.1:0-4291 GCF_023006515.1 Bradyrhizobium sp. PRIMUS42 | reverse complement strand
GTACGCCAGGTCACGTCGCCGACATGGTCGCGCTCTGCCGCCACGGCCCGCCATCCTCGCGCGTCGACAGTGTCACCAGCGAGACCGCCGGTGCCGATGAGCTGAATTTGCGCAGGGCCGGGGAGAAGTTCTCGGTGCTGCCGACGGTGTAGGCGCGTTGTCTGCGCGCCGTCGCCGGCCGCGGCGGTGAAGCAGGCGCCGAAGGCAGTCTCGTAGGGTGGGCAAAGGCGTGATCGTGGTGAGATTGTGGGCACGCTCCGCTTTGCCCACCTCTTGAGAACCTCACCTTGGCAGCTTGGCGATCGCTTCGCTGAGTTCGTGGATCTCGTACGGCTTGCGCAGGATCGGGAAATCCCCGCGCACGCCGGCGGCGACCTCGCTGTAGCCGGTGGCGAGCAGGATCGGCAGGCCGGGGCGGATCTGGCGGAGATGATGGGCGAGGGTGAGGCCGTCCATCTTGCCGGGCATGACGATGTCCGAGAACACGAAGTCGACGCCGTTGTTCTCGATCTCGCGCAGCGCAGCTTCGGCATCGGCGACCCGGCGCACATGGTAGCCAAGCTGCTCCAGCAGGCCGATGCTGACGATGGCGACGTCCGGATTGTCCTCCACCAGCAACACCGTGCCGCTGCCTTGGAACGCCGGCTCCCCGGCCGTGTCGGACGATGGCACGTCTTCTCCGCGCGGCAGGAGGATAGTGAAGGTCGTGCCCTTGCCGAGTTCGCTTGCGACGCTCACCGTGCCGCCGGCCTGGTGCGCGAAGCCGTGCACCTGAGATAGGCCGAGGCCGGTGCCCTTTCCGATCGGCTTGGTCGTGAAGAACGGCTCGAAGATCTTGTCGAGAACGTCACCGGGAATGCCGAGCCCGGTATCGGTGACGTCGATCGCAACGAAATTGCCGGCGAGGGTTGTCTCGTCCAGCACGACATTGCGCGCGCTGATCGTCACCGTGCCGCCGTCGGGCATCGCGTCGCGGGCATTGATGACGAGGTTGAGCAGCGCGGTCTCGAGTTCGGAGACGTCGGCCTTGATCGGCCAGACCTCGCGGTCGATGTCGAAGGCCAGGCGCACGGAGCTGCCGACGCCGGCATCGAGCACCTCGCGAATCGCCGTGATGCGTTCGGCGAAATCGATCGCCTGCGGATTGACGCTCTGCCGCCGCGCGAAGGTCAGGAGCTGGTTGGTCAGCGCCGCGCCGCGCTTGGTGGCGGTCTCGATGGCCGAGATCGCACGCTGGAGCTTGGCCGCGTCGTCGGCCCCTCGCTTCAGCATGTGGAGGCTGCCGCTGATGATCATCAGGAGGTTGTTGAAGTCGTGGGCGACCCCCCCGGTGAGTTGCCCGAGCGCGTCGAACTTCTGGGACTCGGCGAGTTGCTTCTGCATCGCCTCGAGCTTGATCTGGGTATTGCGGCGTTCGGTGATGTCGCGCGTGATCTTGGCGAATCCGACCAGTTGGCCGTCCTCGTAGATCGGATCGATCACGACACTGGCCCAGAAGAAAGTGCCGTCCCTGCGAACGCGCCAGCCTTCCTCCTCGTAGCGGCCCTTTTCCCTGGCGATGCCGAGCGCACGGGTCGGCTTGCCGTTGGCGCGGTCGGTTTCGGTGTAGAAGCGGGAGAAATGCTGGCCGAGGATCTCCTCGGGTGAATAACCCTTGATGCGCTCGCCGCCGATGTTCCAGCTGGTGATGATCCCGTTGGGATCGAGCATGTAGAGCGCGTAGTCCGCAACTCCCTCAACCAACAGCCGGAAACTGCGTTCGCTCTCGAACAAGTCTCTCTGTTGACTGAACTTTTTCACCATTCCCGGACCCTGTTCGACCGGAGCAAACGCCACAGATGGCGGATGGTTCCCTGAACTTGGGACATTTTTAGGCAGATATCCCCGCTTCGTATACGGACCGGCGCCCGCTTGACAGGGAAACGGTATTGTCAGATATTTCTGTCATGACAGAAATAACCGGAAAGAAGAAACTCCCCGTCGCCGTCGAGCGCTTCATCCTGCATTGGGGCGATATGGGGGACGAGTGGGGCGTCAATCGCTCGGTCAGCCAGATCCACGGGCTGCTCTACCTCGCCGAAGCGCCCATGACCGCCGAAGACATCGCCGACACGCTCGGCATGGCGCGCTCCAACGTCTCCAACTCGCTGAAGGAGCTGCTCGCCTGGAACCTGATCCGGCGGGTGCCGATCCTCGGCGACCGCCGCGACCATTACGAGGCCGAGACCGACATCTGGGAGGTCGCGGCCAGAATCGCGGCGCGGCGCAAGGAGCGGGAGCTCGATCCGGCGATCGCGGCGCTCAGGGCGTGCGTGTCCGACGCCGCCGGCGATCCGGCCATCAATCCGGTCGCGAGCAAGCGGCTGAAGGAGATGCTCGCCTTCACCGAGCTCGCCGATCACTGGTTCATGCAGATGCTGAAGGTGCCGCGGCCGCGGCTGGTCGCCTTGATGCGGCTTGGCGAGAAGATCGCCAACCTGCTGCCGCTGGGCAAGACCAAATAGCCTCGAGGAGGGTACGATGACGTCGGCAAGATTATCGGGCTGCAACGCATCGACCTCCGCTCACACCAGACTGCTCGACGATCGCCGCTTCCGCACGCTGCTGTCGGACGAGGATTGGGGCCGCCTGCCGCTCGCGACCTGGCGGCGCTTCTCCAAGCGCGTCGCCGACGGCGACAGCGTCGTCTATGTCGGCGTGGTCGACGAGATCGGCTTCAGCGACATTGGCTGGTGGGTCGCACAGGCCGCACGCATGATCGGCGGGCCGCTGCCGACCGGCCGTGACACCGGCGTGCCGATGATCGTGACGGTCACCGAGGATGCCGCAACCGGCGGTCAGACCTGGACGCGCATCTGCGCGCGCAAGCGCGGCTTTCCGCAAGTGATCCATTCCGCCAAGCGTTTTGCCGGTCCGACCGGGCTCGAGGAATATGTCGGCTTCGGCGTTTCGATGGCGCTCCGTATCGCGGTCGAGGACCAGGCGCTGACCTTTCGCAGCGCCGGTTATGGGCTTCAGCTTGGACGCCTGTGGATCCCGCTGCCGCAATGGCTCACGCCGGGCGATCTCACGGTGACGCACCGCGACCTCGGCGAGGGCGCGTTCCGCTTCACCCTCGATGTCATTCATCCGCGTTACGGCGCGCTGATCCACCAGTCCGCCACCTTCAGGGAGGCCGTGTCATGACACAGCTGTTGTGGACGCTCATCGCCATCCAGATCGTGATGGGCGTGTTCGACACCTTCTACCATCACGAATTCACCGAGCGCCTGGCCTGGCGGGTGTCGCAGCGCTTCGAGCTGAAGCTGCACGGCATCCGCAATATGCTCTATGCGCTGCTGTTCCTGCTGCTCGGCTGGCTCGAGGTCTATGGCGTGCTCGCGCTGCTGATCGTCGCGGTGCTGATCGCCGAGATCGTGATCACGCTGATGGATTTCGTCGAGGAGGATCTGAGCCGAAAGCTGCCGCCGAGCGAACGCATCAATCACACGCTGCTCGCCATCAATTACGGTGCCATTCTCGTGCTGCTGCTGCCGGTGCTGATCGACTGGGCGATGCAGCCGTTCGGCGTGACCGTGGTCTATCAGGGCCTGCTCAGCATGGCCGCGACCGCCTGCGCGGTTGGAGCTGCGCTGTGCGGCGTCAGGGATTTTGCCGCGATGCGCCGATTGGGCCGCATGCGCAGCGTTCCGGCGCAGGGACTTGTCGAGAAGCTGCCGGGCCGCAAGACCGTGCTGATCACTGGCGCCACCGGCTTCATTGGCAGCCGCCTCGCCACAAGCCTCAGCGGGGCGGGGCACAATGTCATCGCGTTGATCCGCAACCCCGCCAAGGCCGAGATGTTGCCGCCGCCGGTCATGCTGATCACCAGCCTCGATCAGCTCGCCGCCGACACGAAGATCGACGCCATCGTCAATCTCGCGGGCGAGCCGATCGGCAACGGCCTGTGGACGGAGGCCAAGCGCGCGAAGATCATCGGCTCGCGCATCGACATGACCGGCGAGGTCGTCAAGCTGATCGCGCGGCTTGACCACAAGCCCGAGGTGCTCGTCAGCGGCTCAGCGATCGGCTGGTATGGCCTCTGGGCCGATCAGGTGCTGACGGAATCGGCGAAATCACACGCCTGCTTCAGCCACGAGCTGTGCGCGGCCTGGGAGCAGGCGGCGCGTCCGGCGGAGGAGCTCGGCGTGCAACGTGAAGAGTTCAAGCGCCTCGGCGTCATCGGCGACTGGGACCATCCCTACGCCACCATGAGCTATCCGGCCGAAGCCCAGATCGCGCGCGAACTGAT
>NZ_JALBGZ010000545.1:0-4299 GCF_023006515.1 Bradyrhizobium sp. PRIMUS42 | reverse complement strand
AGATCCGAGCGCGCGCCATAGGTCGCGGTGTTGCCGGCATTGGCCGCCATCTCGCGCGCGGCAATCCAGGGCGAGGCCATGAGCGTCGCGGCGCTGAGCACGAGCCAGATTACGGCGATGTTGAACAGGCTCGCGCCCTGCACGCGCAATGCGGGGATCGCGACCAGCGCCAAGGGTACCAGGAAGAACAGCGAGATGCCCCAATCGGTCTTCATGTAGATACTGAAGACGAGCGCACCGAGCGGCGGGCCGAACGCGACGATGATCTGGATGATCCACACGTTCAGCGCCTGAGAAGAATTGACGCCCGAATTGGCGCCGCGGGCCCAGGCGCGCGTGACGATGCGCAATGGCGCGCGCAGCAGCAGTGTGAACCAGGGCGGCACCAGCGCCATCGCGAGCCCGGCCAGCGCCACCGGCAAGGCCAGCAGCCCCAGATTATGCAGCCCGTAGCCGGCGACGAGCTGATGCACCTGGCTCGCGTCCTGCAGACTGTAGGTGTCGCCGGCATAGGTCAGCGGCACGAAATGCGCCTCCGCCAGCCAGACGATGTGCGGGATCATCGCCAGCACCATCGTCACGATCGCCACCCACGGTGCCGGCGAGAGCAGGAATTTCAGCCGCTCCGGATGGATCAGCGCGGCAAGGCCGATGGCGCCGATCATGGTCAGCACCCAATATTTGGTCATCAACGCCAGCGCGCCGGCAAGCCCGAGCAGGACTCCGGATTGCCAGCTCCGCTTCTCGAAGGCGTTGAGATAAGCGAGCACGAGCAGCGGCAAGGTGACGAGCTGCAACAGGTCCGGGTTGTACTTGAACCCCTTGAAATTGAAGATCGGGTAGAGCGCGATCATCACCACGACCAGGAAGGCGCGTCGCGCATCCACCACGCGCAGCGCGACGAGCCAGCAGATCACCATGCCGACGCCGACGGTCGCCATCGCCAGCGCATAGGTCGCCCAGTCCGCCGCCGGGAACATTGTGAACCAGAGGCCGGCGACCCAGCCCGACAGCGGCGGGTGCTTGCCGTAGCCCCAGAGGAATTTCTGGCCCCAGCCATAGGCTTCCGCGACGTCCATGTGGACGTCCTGCGCGGCCTTGAGATTGATCAGGATGAAGGTCCAGAGCACCGCATGCAGGATGGCGAGCTGGAGCACCAGCCACAATCTCGCCTCAGGGCGGACCGCGCAGGCAACCAGCCAGGCCCGGAAACGGTCAAAGCTCAGGCAGGTTTTCGCGCGCGTTCGGGCAGAGGGGATCGAGGTCGTGGACATGGCCGTTGCCTAGCGCGTTTTCGTCCGCGGTGGAATCAGCTTGGCGTGAACAAAGGCCCTGAAAATACAGCAAGATGGTTGCCGCACGGGGATGTGAGTGGTATCCCGCGCCCATGACGACCGCCCCCATTTCGAACATCCGCAATTTCTCCATCGTCGCCCATATCGACCATGGCAAATCGACGCTGGCCGACCGCCTGATCCAGATGACGGGCGGCCTCTCCGACCGCGAGATGGCGGGCAAGGAGCAGGTGCTCGATTCCATGGACATCGAGCGCGAGCGCGGCATCACCATCAAGGCGCAGACCGTGCGCCTCGCCTACCGCGCCAAGGACGGCAAGGACTACATCTTCAACCTGATGGACACGCCCGGCCATGTCGACTTCGCCTACGAAGTCTCGCGGTCGCTGGCAGCGTGCGAAGGTTCCCTCCTCGTGGTCGACGCCAGCCAGGGCGTCGAAGCGCAGACGCTCGCCAACGTCTACCAGGCGCTCGACAACAATCACGAGATCGTCCCGGTCCTGAACAAGGTCGACCTTCCCGCCGCCGAGCCCGAGAAGATCAAGCAGCAGATCGAGGACGTCATCGGCATCGACGCCTCGGACGCGGTGATGATCTCGGCCAAGACCGGCCTCGGCGTCCCCGACGTGCTGGAGGCCATCGTCACCCGCCTGCCGCCGCCGAAGGGCGACCGCGACGCGACCTTGAAGGCGCTGCTGGTCGACAGCTGGTACGACGTCTATCTCGGCGTCGTCGTGCTGATCCGCGTCGTCGACGGCGTCATGAAGAAGGGCAGCCGCGTGCGCATGATGGGCACCGGCGCGGCCTACGACGTCGAGCGCGTCGGCTTCTTCACGCCGAAGATGACACAGGTCGACGAGCTCGGCCCCGGCGAGATCGGCTTCATCACCGCCGCGATCAAGGAAGTCGCCGACACCCGCGTCGGCGACACCATCACCGACGACAGGAAGCCGGTGACGGAGATGCTGCCGGGCTTCAAGCCCGCGATCCCCGTGGTGTTCTGTGGCCTGTTCCCGGTCGACGCCGACGATTTCGAAACGCTGCGCGGCGCCATGGGCAAGCTGCGCCTCAACGACGCCAGCTTCTCCTTCGAGATGGAGACCTCCGCCGCACTCGGCTTCGGCTTCCGCTGCGGCTTCCTCGGATTGCTGCACCTCGAGATCATCCAGGAGCGGCTGTCGCGCGAGTTCGATCTCAATTTGATCGCGACCGCGCCGAGCGTCATCTACAAGATGAAGCTCACCGACGGCACCGAGATCGAGATCCACAACCCCGTCGACATGCCCGACGTGGTCAAGATCGCCGAGATCCAGGAGCCCTGGATCGAGGCGACGATCCTCACGCCCGACGAATATCTCGGCAGCGTGCTGAAGCTGTGCCAGGACCGCCGCGGCTCGCAGAAGGAGCTGACCTATGTCGGCGCCCGCGCGATGGTGAAATACGATCTGCCGCTCAACGAGGTGGTGTTCGACTTCTACGACCGCCTGAAATCGGTTTCCAAGGGCTACGCCTCGTTCGACTATCATCTGACCGACTACAAGCCGGCCGATCTCGTCAAGATGCAGATCCTCGTCAATAACGAGCCGGTCGACGCGCTCTCGATGCTGGTCCACCGCACCCGTGCGGAGGGCCGCGGCCGCGCCATGGTCGAGAAGATGAAGGAGCTGATCCCGCCGCATATGTTCCAGATCCCGATCCAGGCGGCGATCGGCGGCAAGGTGATCGCGCGCGAGACGGTCCGCGCACTGCGCAAGGACGTCACCGCAAAATGCTACGGCGGCGACATCACGCGTAAGCGCAAGCTTCTGGAGAAGCAGAAGGAAGGCAAGAAGAAGATGCGGCAGTTCGGCAAGGTCGACATCCCGCAGGAAGCCTTCATTGCCGCGTTGAAGGTGGACAGCTGAGGCGACGCTTCCTGGATTAGCTCAACTGCCGTCATGCCCGGGCTCGTCCCGGGCATTTGCGTTTTTAAGGCCTGGGAGGCGTGGATGGCCGGGTCAAGCCCGGCCATGACGATGACGAAAGCCGATTTCGTGGCGGGATCAGATCCAGCCCGCGCCTTTTTCGACCGGACAAACTAAAATCTCGAAAAACAACCCCATGCACAGTAGACGGGGGCTCGATGCTATTGAGATTTTCGATTTTACGAATCAACTTTGACTCGTCGGGCAAAACAGGGGCATGATGCCATCATCGCAGCGTGTGGCACACCGTCATTCCGGGGCTCGCGAAGCGAGAACCCGGAATCCATATCGCCTCTCGCACTGCTCACGCAAACGCGTACAACACCCAACCTTGCCCTCCGCTGGCAGATAAGCCACGATCCAAACTGCGCCCCCATCAACAAAACCAAAAGCGCTGAGGAAACGCATGAGCAAGCCATCGAGCCTCGACTATGGCTGGGTCGTTGTCGCCGCGGGTGCGCTGATGACTTGTGTCGGGTTCGGCACGATGCTGTCGCTTGCCGTGTTCCTGCAGCCGATCTCGGAGGCGATGGGCTGGTCGCGCGCCGGCGTATCGGCGGCGGCGACGCTGGATTTTCTCTGCATGGGCGTTGCCGCGTTCCTCTGGGGCACGCTGTCGGATCGGTTTGGTACCCGCATCGTGGTGCTTGCGGGAAGTCTCTTGCTGGGGCTCGGCCTCGTCACCGCGAGCCAGGCAACAACCTTGTGGCAATTTCAGCTCTTCTTCGGCGTGCTGATCGGGATTGCCGCCGGCAGCTTCTATGCGCCCATGATGGCGCTCGCGAGCGCCTGGATCGAGAAGAACCGCAGCCTTGCGGTCGCTCTGGTCTCGGCCGGCATGGGCGTGTCGCCGGTGACGATCGCGCCGACCGCGAGCTGGCTGATCACCGCCTATGACTGGCGCACCGCGATGCTGGTGATCGGCATTGCCGCGTGGGTGCTGCTGATCCCCGCCTGCTTCCTGGTGCGTCCGGCGCCGGCAGCCGCAGGCAACAGGAATGCAGACGCCGCACCGAACGTGGAACTGACCGCGGCGCAGG
>NZ_JALBGZ010000544.1:0-4300 GCF_023006515.1 Bradyrhizobium sp. PRIMUS42 | reverse complement strand
CGCTCACGACCGGCGAGCCGCCGCCGTTCTGCTCCAGCATCTTGATCGCTTCGTCCGGCGTCGGCAGGTCGGCGACATAGGCAATGCGCACCAGCACCATCTCGGCGGCGGCAGCGGGACGTGTCGCGGCCTGCACCTCGGTGATACCCTTGAGCAGCATCTGCCACATCCGCGACAGCACGCGCATCGAGATTTTCGAGGCGAATTCCTTCGCGCGCACGCGCTCGGTCTCGCCATAGGCGACGTTGTCGGCGGTCGCCGGAACGATCTTCACGCGGGTGACGAAATTGACGAATTCGGCGAGGTCCGAGAGCACGACGATCGGATCGGCGCCGACGTCGTACTGGTCGCGGAATTCCTTGAATGCGCTCGCGATATCGCCGCGCGCCAGCGAATCGAACAGGTCGATGACGCGGGTGCGGTCGGCGAGCCCCAGCATCTGCCTGACCGCATCGGCCCTCACCTGCCCGGCGGCATGTGCGATCGCCTGGTCGAGCAGCGACAGCGAATCGCGCACCGAGCCTTCGGCGGCACGGGCGATGATGCCGAGCGCCTCCGGCTCGATCTCGACGCTTTCCTTCGTTGCAATACTGGCGAGGTGCTTCATCAGCACGTCGGCCTCGACGCGGCGAAGATCAAAGCGCTGGCAGCGCGACAGCACCGTGACCGGAACCTTGCGGATCTCAGTGGTCGCGAACACGAATTTGGCGTGCTCCGGCGGCTCCTCCAGCGTCTTCAGGAAGGCGTTGAACGCCGCCGTCGACAGCATGTGGACTTCATCGATGATGTAGACCTTGTAGCGCGCGCTGGCGGGGGCATAGCGCACGCTGTCATTGATCTGGCGAACGTCGTCGACGCCGGTATGCGACGCCGCGTCCATCTCCAGCACGTCCATGTGCCGGCTTTCCATGATCGCCTGGCAATGCACGCCCAAGGTCGGCATGTGGATGGTCGGGCCCCTCACCGAACCATCAGGCATCTCGTAGTTGAGTGCACGGGCCAGGATGCGCGCGGTGGTGGTCTTGCCGACGCCGCGGACGCCGGTGAGGATCCAGGCCTGCGGAATCCGCCCGGTCTCGAACGCATTGGAGACGGTGCGGACCACGGCCTCCTGGCCGATCAGATCGTCAAAGCTGGAGGGACGGTATTTGCGCGCCAGCACCCGGTAAGGCGCGTTGCCGGCCTGACCGGCGCTGTCGGGGTTGGAAGGGGCGCCAGCGTCGGTCATCGGTCGATCCGCAATGAAATGTCTCTTGGCCGGCTTTTGCGGAAAGGAGCGCGCTGGCGGCTGGTGCCGCCGGCGCAATTCGCTCGAAAAACAGGTAGGAGACTGACGAGCGACCCGATCCGGACCTCGTTAGGGCTGCTTCCTTCCGGACCTGACCCGGTTGGCGAGTGGCTCGTCCACCGCCAATCTCCCGGTCCCTATTTGGGGCCAAAAGGACCGGAAAGCAAGCGGCTATCGCCCCCGATCGCCGGCGCCTGCCCAGCATCCGGGCAATTCCCGATCTGCCCAGCTGATAGGCTGTGCTTTCACTGATAGTGCTGCCTTGGTATGAACCTGCCGGAACCTGTCCCAACCAGAAAAGCGATTGATCCCAATGGTTACACGTCGTGATGTTGCATCGATTGTCGGACTTGGCGCGATGACTGCGGCCGCGCTGGCTTCGCCGGCGGTGGCCCAGACCGCCGATTCGAACGAATCGACCTTCGCCCGCATCCGCCGGACCAAGAAGATGCGGATCGGCGCGGTCGGCGGCGGCGCACCCTATTACATGAAGGATCTCTCCAGCGGTCAGTGGAAGGGCTTTTACATCGACATCGCCAAGGGTCTCGCCGACGATATGGAGGCCGAGCTCGAGATCACCGAGACCACCTGGGGCAATTCGGTGCTCGATCTGCAGGCCAACAAGATCGACATCTTCTTCGGCCTCAACCCCACGCCGAAGCGCGCGCTGGTGGTCGACTTCTCGGTGCCGGTCTTCAACAATGCCTTCGCCATCCTCTGCAAGAAGGACTTCAAGCCGAAGAGCTGGGCCGAGCTGAACTCGCCCGACATCAAGATCGCGGTCGACCAGGGCTCCTCGCACGACCAGGTCGTCAGTCGCCTGACGCCGAAGGCGCAGATTACGCGGCTGAAGACCGCAGACGACGCCACCGCCGCGCTGCAGACCGGCCGCGTCGACGCGCAGTGCCTGATCACCATGCTGTCGCTGACCGTGCTGAAGAAGAATCCCTCGCTCGGCCAGCTCGTGCTGCCGACGCCGATCTTCGCGACGACGTCGAATGCCGGCTTCCGCCGCGAGACCGACAAGACCTGGCGCGATTACGTCAACACCTGGATCGACTTCAACAAGGGCCTCGGCTTCATCCGCAACGCGATCATCACCAACATGGAGCTGGTGGGCGTGACCGAGGCGGACATTCCGCCGGGCGTATCGCTGTAAGTTTCCACTGTCATTCCGGGGCTCGCGAAGCGAGAACCCGGAATCTCGAGATTCCGGGTTCGCCCTTCGGGCGCCCCGGAATGACGGTGTAAGCGGTTAGCCGCACGACGAGTAACGCACGCATGTATCAGTGGGACTTCGGCCTCCTCTGGACCTATCGCTGGCTGTTTCTGAACGGGCTTGGCGTCACCGTCGGCTTCACCGTGGTCATCGTCGTGTGCGGGCTGCTGTTCGGCCTGTTAGGGGCGTTCGGCACGCTCTCGCGCTTCAAGCCGCTGCGTCTTCTCGCGCTCACCTTCATCGAGGCGTTCCGCTGCACGCCGATCCTGGTGCAGCTGATCTGGTTCTATTACGCACTGCCGATCCTCGCCGGCGTCGAGATGACGCCGATCACGGCCTCGGCGCTGGCGCTCTCGCTCTATGGCGGTTCGTTCTATTCGGAAATCATCCGCGGCGGCATCATCTCGATCGACAAGGGCCAGTCCGAAGCCGGTGCCGCGCTCGGCATGACGCCGATCCAGACCATGCGCCGCATCGTGCTGCCGCAGGCGATCAAGCGCATGATTCCGGCGCTGATGAACCAGTCGATCATCCAGTTCAAGAACACCTCGCTGGTCTCGGTGCTGGCGGTGCCCGACCTCGTCTACCAGAGCCAGGTCGCCGCCCATGACAGCTACCGGCCGCTGGAGACCTACACCGCCGTCGCGGTCGCCTATGCGGCGATCCTGATTCCCCTGACCATCCTCGTCCGCCGCGGCGAGAAGCGACTGGCGGTCAGCGAATGAGCGAGACGTCAAAAATCGAGATCCGCAGCCTTCGCAAGAGTTTTGGCAGCAACGAGGTCCTGAAAAACATCAATCTCGACGTTGCCAAGGGCGGGGTTGTCGCGCTGATCGGCCCCTCAGGCTCCGGCAAGTCGACCCTGCTCCGCTGCATCAATCTCCTTGTTGTGCCCGATGGCGGCAGCGTCCGCGTCGGCGATACGCGCTTTGCGTTCGGCGACGGTTCAAAACTCCCGGAGGTGAGGACGCTGGCAAATTTCCGTGCCACCACCGGCATGGTGTTCCAGCACTTCAATCTGTTCCCGCACATGACGACGCTCCAGAACGTGATGGAGGGCCCGGTCACGGTGCGGCGCATGGCCAAGGCCGACGCTGAGACGCTCGCACGGGCGCAACTCGCCAAGGTGGGCCTTGCCGAGAAAGCCGACCAGTATCCGGCGACGCTCTCCGGCGGACAGAAGCAGCGCGTCGCGATTGCCCGAGCACTGGCAATGGAACCTGATGTCATGCTGTTCGACGAGGCGACCTCAGCGCTCGATCCCGAGCTCGTCGGCGAGGTGCTCGCCGTGATCCAGCAGCTCGCCTCCGAAGGCATGACCATGGTGATCGTGACGCACGAGATCGCCTTTGCCCGCGAGGTCGCGGACCGCCTCATCTTCATGCGCGACGGCGTCGTCGTAGAAGAAGGCCCGGCGCGGCAGGTGATCGACAATCCGCAGGAAGCCGCGACGCGCGCCTTCCTCAGCCATTTCCACCGCACCGGTGCATTGCCGCCGGCCACAACGGCATCGTGATGTCCGATATCAACCGCGTTTATCTCGTTACCGGTGCCGCCAGCGGCATCGGCCGCGCCACCGCAAACCTGCTCGCGGCGCCCGGCGTCGGGTTGCTACTACATACGCGCTCGAACGCAGAAGGTCTCGACGCCACCGCAGCGGATGCCGAAGCGAAGGGCGCCGTTGTCTCAAAGTGCCTTGGCGATCTTGCCGAGGAGGCCACCGCCAGCGACGCCGTCGCTGCCGCGAAAGCCGGCTTCGGCCGGCTCGACGGATTGATCCTGGTCGGCGGCCA
>NZ_JALBGZ010000543.1:0-4313 GCF_023006515.1 Bradyrhizobium sp. PRIMUS42 | reverse complement strand
CGGCAGGCTGCGGCCGAACGCGGCGCCGGCCTCGACGCTCGCCTCGACATTGGACTTGCCGAGCAGTGCATCCTCGATCGCGCGATAGCCGGTGCAGCGGCAGATATTGCCCTTCAACGCCGCGCCTAGATCGGTGCGTTGCGCCTGGTTCAGCGAGGCGCAGGTCAGGATCATGCCGGCGGTGCAGAAGCCACATTGAAAGCCCTGCGCATCGAGGAAGGCCTGCTGCATCGGATGCGTGCCACTCTCTCCGCCAAGACCTTCGATCGTGGTCACTGTGCGTCCTTCGGCCCGGAACGCCGGGATCAGGCAGCTATGCACCGGCTCGCCGTCGAGCAGCACGGTGCAGGCGCCACAGTCGCCGGCATCGCAGCCCTTTTTCACGCCGAAATGGCCGAGCTCGCGCAAGAATGTGCGCAGGCATTGGCCGGCGCGCGGCGCCTGCGCAAACGACTTGCCGTTGACCTCGAAGCTCATGACGGCCCTCCGGCCAGGAGTTCGCCGCGAATCTCTTCGCCGAGCCGCAGCGTCATGTGCTTGCGCCAGAGCGGCTGGCCGTGGATGTCGGTGTGGTACAGATCATCCGTAATCTGCTGCGCGATCGCGTCGCGAAGCGTCCTCGCGTCGGGCGGCTTGGGAAACGACAGCCGGATCGGCCGCACCGTCGAAGCGGTGACGGTGAGCGTCAGGGTGCCATCGGTATCAAGGCTGCCGATGAGGAGCGCCGCCGAGCGGCCGACCGGCGCCAGCGAGATCTGGCGAAAGGCGGTGCGGCGCTTCAAAGCGGCAATTGGAATATCGATCTGGCGAACCAGGTCGCCCGGCGCCAGCCGATTGCGCTGGTTGCCGGTGACGAAATCGACCACAGGAATCCTCTGTTCACCGCCGCCGGCCTTCCAGATGGTGCAGACGCCGTCGAGCGCGGAGGTGAGCGAGATCATCGGTCCCGCCGGCAGCGACATGCAGAGATTGCCGCCGACGGTCGCGGTCCTCCAGATCTTGAACGAGGCAAGAAAGGCGCGGCAGCACTGGTTGATCAGCGGCGCGGCGAGCCAGTCGGACGGGCAGGTGAGACCATCGAGTTCTGCGATGGTGCAGGTGGCGGCAATCGAGAGATGGCTCTCGGTGATCGTCAGCGCCGGCCATTTCAAATCGGTGAGATCGATCAGCCGCGTCAGCTGCGTTTGCGGCTCCGAGAACAGCCAGGTGCCACCCGCGAGCCAGGCATCGCCTGCCGTCCAAACCGGCAGCTGCGTGCGCGTTTGCGGACGGGCGACCGCTGTGATGGTATTCAAATCCATGGCTGCGCCAGCGCTTCCGTCGGGTGAATCGTCCAGGAGAAAGTGTTGCAAGACGGGAGCCAAGTCGCAAGAAGAAGTCGGAGCAAGGACGCAGTCGTCCTCCGCCTTGCGGCCTGCCGTCAGCGGATGTGAGGAGAAAGCGGGATCATGAGCGATTCAATGCCGATCTGGATCAGGAATCCCCTGGCCATCCTCGCGGACGGTGCCGAGCGCGGGGTGGTGGTGAAGGACGGCCGGATCGTCGAGCTGGTGTCGGCCGGCACCACGCCTGCGACCGCTGATGTCTCTGTGTTCGATGCGGGCGAACACGTCGTGCTGCCGGGCCTGATCAACACCCATCACCACTTCTACCAGACGCTGACGCGGGCGCTCCCGGCGGCGATGGACCGCGAGCTGTTCCCCTGGCTCCAGGCACTCTATCCGGTGTGGGCAAGGCTAACGCCTGAAGCGCTGGAACTCGGCGTCACCGTTGCGATGTCCGAGCTGCTGCTCTCCGGCTGCACCACCACGACGGATCATCACTACGTCTTCCCCGCGGGGCTCGAAGACGCCGTCGATATCGAGGTTGGCGTTGCAAAGCGGCTCGGAATGCGCGTGCTGCTGACGCGCGGCTCGATGAACCTGTCGCAGCGCGACGGCGGCCTGCCGCCTGACAGCGTGGTGCAGGACGAGGACACGATCCTCGCCGACAGCGCGCGCGTGGTGGCGAAGCATCACCAGCGCGGCGCGGATGCGATGGTGCAGATTGCGCTGGCGCCGTGCTCGCCCTTTTCGGTGACGACGTCGCTGATGCGCGCCACGGCCGATCTCGCTGAAAAACTCGACGTGCGCCTCCATACCCATCTCGCCGAGACCGAGGACGAGAACAAATTCTGCGAGCAGATGTATGGCTGCCGCCCGCTCGACTATCTCGAACAATGCGGCTGGCTCAATGCGCGCACGTGGCTGGCCCATGGCATCTTTTTCAACGCCGACGAGATGAAGCGGCTCGGCAAGGCAAGGACGACCATCAGTCATTGCGCGTGCAGCAATCAGCTACTGGCGTCCGGCTGCTGCCCGGTCTGCGAGATGGAGGAGGCCGGGGTCGGGATCGGGATCGGTGTCGATGGGTCGGCTTCGAATGACGGCTCGAACCTGATGCAGGAGATACGGGCTGCGTTCCTACTGCAACGGGCCCGCTATGGCGTAACGAAAGTCAGCCACAAGGATGCGCTGCGCTGGGCGACCAAGGGCTCGGCGGCCTGCGTCGGCCGTCCCGAACTCGGCGAGATCGCGGTCGGCAAGGCCGCCGATCTCGCGCTGTTCAAGCTCGACGAGCTGCGCTTTTCCGGTCACGGCGATCCGCTGGCCGCCCTGGTGCTATGCGGGGCGCATCGTGCCGACCGGGTGATGGTGGCCGGACGATGGACCGTGATCGACGGCGCGATCCCTGGCCTCGATGTCGCCGGCCTCATCCGCCGCCACAGCTCGGCGGCGCGGGCCATGCAGGCCGGATAGGGGCACGGAAACTGAAAGAGGGGGCGACCACAAGTGCCGGGTGCTTCTGGCCACCCCCTCCGAACCTCCTCCGGGAGGAGCAGGTGATTTGGCTAAAGCAAGAAGCGTGCTACTTGCCCGGCAGCTTGTCGTCGATGCCCTTGACGTAGAAATTCATGCCGAGGATCTGGCCGTCGTCGAGGTGATCGCCACCTTTGCACTCGACCGGCTTGCCGTCCTGCCCAACGATCGGGCATTTGAACGGGTGCAGCTTGCCCGCGGTGATCGCGGCCTGGGCATCCTCAGCCATTTTTTTCACGTCGTCGGGCATGTTGGTATAGGGCGCCATCGCGAACATGTGGCTGTCGAGGCCACCCCAGCTGTCCTCGGACTTCCAGGTTCCGGCGAGCTCCGCCTTGACGCGCTCGATGTAGTAGGGCCCCCAGGTGTCGAGGATCGAGGTCAGCTGGGTCTTCGGCCCGAACTTGATCATCTCGGAATCCTGGCCGAAGGCGAGCTTGCCGCGTTCGCTGGCAATCTGCATCGCTGCGGGCGAATCCGTGTGCTGCATGATCACGTCGGCGCCCTGGTCGATCAGCGCCTTGGCGGCGTCGGCCTCCTTGCCTGGGTCGAACCAGGTGTTGGCCCAGATGATCTTGACCTTGATATTAGGATTGACGCTCTGCGCCGCCAGCATCGTCGCGTTGATGCCGGAGACGACCTCCGGAATCGGGAACGAGCCGATATAACCGAGCACGCCCGACTTCGACATCTTGGCCGCGATCAGGCCTTGAATGTAGCGGCCCTGAAACCATTTGGCCGAATAGGTCGACATGTTCGGGTTACGCTTGTAGCCGGTGGCGTGCTCGAAATGCACGTTCGGATACTTCTTGGCGACCTTCAGCGTCGGGTCCATGTAGCCGAACGAGGTCGTGAAGATCAGCTTGTTGCCGGCGCGGACGAGCTGCTCGATGGAGCGCTCGGCGTCGGGGCCTTCGGGCACGTTCTCGAGATAGGTGGTCTCGATCTTGTCACCCAATTCCTTCACCAGCGCCTGGCGCGCGAGATCGTGCTGATAGGTCCAGCCGAGATCTCCGATCGGACCCAGATAGATGAAGCCGACCTTCAGCTTGTCGGCGGCGGAGGCTGCACCGACGCTTCCGGAGAGCAAGAGCCCGGTAGCCAGCGCAAGAAGTGATTTCCTCATCATCGATCTCCAAACATCAGGGGAAAGCCACGATCCGCAACGCGTGCGCCCCATCGCGCGCGTTGCGGAAATGAATTCAGCGGTCGGGTACGAACACGGTGCCGAGCGCGGCCGGTGCGGTCGAGCCGCCGCTGCGCGCGCGGGAGAGCAGAACCAGAACGATGATCGTCGCGAGATACGGCAGTGCCGACATGAATTGCGAGGGAATGCCGATGCCCCAGCCTTGGGCGTGCAATTGCAGGATCGTCACCGCGCCGAACAGGTAGGCGCCGACCACGAGCCGGCCCGGCCGCCAGGACGAGAACACCACCAGCGCCAGCGCGATCCAG
>NZ_JALBGZ010000542.1:0-4313 GCF_023006515.1 Bradyrhizobium sp. PRIMUS42 | reverse complement strand
CGATCGCGACCGCCCGGATCGCGAGGGCACCTCAGGCCTGTCGCCGCACTTAAGGTTCGGCGAATTGAGCCCGCGCCAGGCCTGGCACGCGGCGCGGTTCGCCGCGGATGAAGATCCGGCACTCGGACCGGGCATCGACAAGTTCCTGAGCGAGCTCGGCTGGCGCGAGTTCTGCCGCCACCTCCTCCACGATCATCCCGGCCTCGCCACCGAAAACCTGCAGACGAACTTCGACGGCTTCCCCTGGAAACCGGACAAGAAGGCGCTCGCCGCCTGGCAGCGCGGGAGCACCGGCTATCCCATCGTCGATGCCGGCCTGCGCGAGCTCTGGCACACCGGGGTGATGCACAACCGGGTTCGGATGGTGGTCGCCTCGTTCCTGGTCAAGCACCTCTTGATCGACTGGCGCGAGGGCGAAGGCTGGTTCTGGGGTACGCTGGTCGATGCGGACGCAGGCAGCAATCCCGCCAATTGGCAGTGGGTCGCCGGCTGCGGCGCCGACGCCGCGCCCTATTTCCGCGTGTTCAACCCGCAGCTTCAGGGCGAGAAGTTCGATCCCGATGGAACCTACGTTCGGCGTTGGCTGCCGGAGCTGAAAGACCTGCCGTCTAAGCTGATCCACCAGCCGTGGCGGGCGACGCCGATCGAGCTTGCGAGCGCGGGCATCACGCCCGGCAAGACCTATCCGCAGCCGATCGTCGATCATGCCAGGGGGCGCCAGCGCGCGCTCGCCGCTTACGCAAAGATCCGCAAAGGTTGAGCGCTGCTTTGACACAATTTCGAAACCGGCTATCGTCATCGCTCTATTCAAACAATGGGGGACGATATGGACGACGAGAAGCCGATCACCGAGCAGGCGATGGACACGATCACCAATGCGGTGGAAGCGACCAAGGACGCCGCAGTCACCGCCGTCAAGCAGGTGAAGACAGCCGCCAAGAAGGTCGCGAAGAAAGTAGCCCCGAAGAAAGCTGCCAAGAAGAAAGCCAAGAAGGCTGCGAAGAAGGCTGCGAAGAAGACCACGAAGAAAGCGGCGAAGAAATCTTCAAAGAAAGCCGCGAAAAAGGCCACCAAGAAGTCTGCGAAGAAGGCCGCCAAGAAAGCCACCAAGTCGAAGAAGAAGGCCAAGAAGGCCAAGCGCTGAGCCCAACGCTTGGAGACGTCTCCGGGTGCGGACGCACCCGGAGACGCCGACACCCTACCCTCGCCGCTTGGCTGCGCGCCGGCCCGGGTGATGCTCTCCCTTCGGATCGCGGAATTCGCTGCGATGGCCGCGGCGGTCCTCGGCGTTGAAGCGCCGCCGCTTTTCCGGCGAGCCGAACTGCTTGATCAGCCGCCTGCCGTTGACCTTCTTGATGACGTAGCCACCCTCGGTCATCGAGAACGGCTCCTTCAACGATCCCATATGGTCGAATTTGGTGCCGCGGGGATGCCCGAACGGCTCGAACCAGGATGGATAGACGAAGTTCGACATCGGAAAACCGTTGACGAGAAACGACTCCTCCTCCACGGCGTCGCAGACCTCATAGGCATATTGGGTGTGGCGGGTCTTGTCGGCCCACAGATTGGCCATGGGATCGAGCACCATCTCGAACAGCTCGTGCGACGCCGCCACGCTGACGGGCTCGTCACCCAGCGCCTTGACGAAGATCTTCGAGATCGGCTGTCCCCGATGGGTCAACTCGTGCCGTCCGAGGAAGTTCTTGTGGGAGGCATCGTCGAAATAGACGAGCTGCCAGTCCGTCGACTTGGGCTTGTGGGTGACGTCGAGATCGACGGGGTAGCCCCATATTGGCAGGAAGTGCTCGTCGTAGCATTTCTGAAGCGCGGCCGTGAGCCTCGCCATCATCCGGTCGCTTATCATCTCCTCCGCGTAGTTGATGCAGGCAATCCGGACCGGCCTTAAGGACCTGCCGAGCAGTGCGCGCCGCGCCTTCTTCATGAAATCACCGTGTGAAAGGGAAGCTGAAATCAGCCCAGCCTAACACGAGCGCGTCCCGCACGTCCGGGATGTATTCCGGCGACCATACCCTGTCTGACTAGAAGCGCCGGTTGACGACGAACACCGCGGCCGCGCACATCGCCATGCCGGCAATCGCCAGCCCATCGAGCTTCTCGCCGAACAGCAGATAGGCCATCAGCGCGGTCACGGCAGGCACCAGATAGAACAGGCTCGCGACCGAGGTCGCCGCGGCGTGGCGGATCAGCCAGTACAATAGCCCGATCGATCCGATCGAGAGTGCCACGGCGAGCCAGGCGAGCGCGAGCACGAATTCCCGCGTCCAGTGCACCACGCGGTCTTCGAACAGGAAGGCCCCGATCGCAAAGAAAATGGTGACAGCGACATATTGCACGAGATTGCCGGCGCGCCAGTCGATCTGGTTGCAGTAGCGGCGCTGATAGAGCGTGCCGAGCGTGATGCTGATCAGCGAAATCACCGAGGCGAGCCAGCCGAGCCCGGCTTCGCCGGTCATGGGACGGTTGTGCAGGATCATCACCACGCCGCCGAGGCCGAGCACCAGCCCTGCCCATTGCAGCGGCGTCACCCGCTCGCCGAGCCAGCGGTTGGCAATGGTCGAGGTCAGGATCGGCTGAAGGCCCGGAATGAGCGCGGAGAGTCCGGCCGGGATCGAATGCGCGATCGCGATCGCGGTGCCGCCGAGATAGAAGCCGTGGACGAGAATGCCGGCGACCGCGCTATGCGCAATGCCGATACGATCCGGCCATTCCGGCCGCGCGATCGCCGCGATCATCGCCATCAGGCCGACCACGATCGCCATGCGGATGGCGAGATAGGTCAAGGGATCGGCATTGTTGACGACGTATTTGGTGCCGATGAATCCGGTGCTCCAGAGCAGGACGAACAGGATCGGCGCGGCGCGGGCGGTCAGGGCTTCTTGATTGTGGTCCATTGCCGCCTTCATTGCCCCAGCGGGGGGCTATGCGGCAATGCGAATTTCGTCCGGACGATGCTGCGCTGCGAGGCAGGACAACGGCTCAGCTCAGCCGCTCACCACTCTTCCGGACAGGGGTCGATGATCTTCCAGAGCTCGATGCCGTTCTTGATTTTCTTCATGTCGGTGGTGAGCCCGCCATTGCGCCGAATCCAGTCCTTCACCGTATTGGGATAGTAGGACATCAGGTCGGACGTCCCCTCGGAGCTGGTGACCTTGATGCCGAAGGTGAAGGCCTTGTCGTAATAGGCCTGGTGGAAGCCAAGGCTTGCGCGCGGCGTCACGCAGATCTTGTTCATCGGCACCATGCCGAGCACCAGCGTGCAGGCTGAGTTGCAGATGCCGTCGATGATGACCCGCTCGCCCTTCTCGCGGACGCGCTTGTACTTGGCCTTGTATTCCTCGACATAGCCGCCGTGGTCGCGGGTAATATGCAGCTCGGCCCGCGCCGGCGCGGCGGCGGCGATGGAGAGCAACAGCAGGCTCAGAAGCGTGATGCGCATGGCGGCGTGACGGCAAAGCCTTCAGGAATGGACCGGCCTCGAAGGACCCGTGAATGAGCCCTGGGGCCGGCGGGAGGATTCTTAACCGAATAGTCTTTGGTCATACTTGTGTGGGGAATTCGTTAAGCATCCCGAAAAGGCCAAAAATGGGCAGGCCTGGACGGCATTTCCGACAATTCTGTCACACCCACCCGGGAATCTGCGGGATTGTCCCGGATTTCCGGGCGCTGGACGGGTGCCCTGGAGGATCGAAGTGGCTATAGATGGCCGACCTATTCGCGCGGGTCCCCGGAGAATCAAGATGAGCAAGTTGAAGCTTGTAGCCGCGGTTGCTGCCCTGTCGGCCGCAATCCTAGCCCCTGGCCTCGCGGAGGCGCGGGGACACCACCGGTACCACCGCTACGTCAACCCGCTGCCCTACCCGATCAGCTATGTGCACAATTACGGTCCCGGCATCACCCCCGGCACCTTCGCCTATTACGATGGCCCGTCGACCAACCATTGCTACCAGGGCGCGGCGGCCTATGTCGGCCAGGACCGCCGCCGGCACCCCTGCTACTGAGGGACGCTGGTGCGGTCTCTGCGGGCGCCCCTATTGGGCGGCGCCCGACAGCAGCAATTGCTTCTCGATCTCGTAGACCGGCAGCTTGACGAGATCCTTGCCGATCTCGCCCCGAAGCGCCTTGCGCATGACCTCCGAGTAATCGGCACGGATCATGCCGAGGGCACGTGGTGAGGCCACCATGGTCAGGGCCGTGGTCTCGCCGGCGTTCACGGCGGCATCGAGCCGACCCGCCAGGCTCCGCAGGAAGGCGCGCTCGGCCTCATCATGCCAGTCGGTCTGCTCGGCCGAGCT
>NZ_JALBGZ010000541.1:0-4319 GCF_023006515.1 Bradyrhizobium sp. PRIMUS42 | reverse complement strand
CTGCGGACACCTCGGACAGCCGCTCGATGGTGCCGCCGATCTCCTGGATGGCGCTGACGGATTCCTGCGTCGCGGCCTGGATGCCCGACACCTGCGCGCCGATCTCGCCAGTCGCCTTCGCCGTTTGCTCGGCCAACGCCTTGACTTCCGACGCGACGACCGCAAAGCCGCGGCCGGCTTCGCCCGCGCGCGCCGCCTCGATGGTGGCGTTCAGGGCCAACAAATTGGTCTGGCCTGCGATGGTATTGATGAGCTCGACTACGTCGCCGATGCGGGACGCGGCCTGCGACAGCGCGTTGACGCGCTCGTTGGTCCGCGCGGCTTGCTCGACGGCTTCTGCCGCCATCCGCGCCGAATCCTGCACGCGGCGGCTGATCTCGGTGATGGAGGACGAGAGTTCTTCGGATGCGGAGGCGACCGCCTGCACGTTGGTGGAGGCCTCCTCGGACGCAGCGGCAACCACGGTCGCGAGTTCCTTGCCGCGTTGCGCGGTGCCGGTCAGCGTCGAGGCCGACGCCTCGAGCTCGGTCGAGGCCGAGGAGACCGTGCCGACCACCTCGCCGATCATGGCTTCAAACCGACTGGTGATCGCGTCGACCCGGCGGCCGCGTTCGATCTTGGCCTCGGCGTCGCGCGCCGCCGCCTCGTCGGCGGCCTTCTTGGCGATCAGCGCCTCCTTGAAGATCTGGAGTGCATCCGCCATCGAACCGATCTCGGTCTTCTCGCCGCGATGCGGCACCTCGGCCGAAAGGTCGCCCTCGCCGAGCGACTGCATCGGACGGATGATCGAGGCAATGCCGCGAGACACGTCACGCACGAGATAATAGGCGGCGCCGATCGCGATCACGACGGAGAGCACGATGATGCCGACCAGAATCCGGAAGATCGCAGCGTAGCTGTCGGCCGCCTGCTTCGTCTCCAGCTCGGCGCCGCTGTTGTTGAGCTCGATGCCTTTCTGAAGCAGCGGATCGGCCGCCTGCGCCATCTTGGCAACCCTGGTCTGCAACATCTCGTTGGCGTCGGTCGGGAAGCGGCCGACGCTCTTGCGCGACAGCGCCATCGTCTCCTGCACGCCATTCAGATATTCGACCCACGCCTTGCTCCATTGCTCATAGAGCGCGCGTTCCTCAGCGACCGTGATCAGCGGCTCGTAGACCTTGCGCGTCTTCTCGATGCGCTCACGCAACGAGGCGAGGCGCTTCTCGGCGGCTTCCTTGCCTTCGGCCGTTTCCTGCATCAGATGCAGGCGAAGCGCGACGCGCAGCTCATTGATGTCGGCGCGCATCGAGCCGAGCGCACGCACGCTCGGCAGCCAGCTCTCCGCGATCTCGACGGTGTGGGCGTTGATGTTCTGCATCGTGCCGATCGCCGTCACGCCGACACCGGCGAGCGAGAGCACGAGGACCGACAGCACGGTCAGCAGCTTGAACACGATCGACAACTTCGACATCACACAAATCCCAACGATGCCGGGCAACGCGCACATCACCTGCGCCAGGCGTCACGACGGACGACCGTGCAGCGGTCAGTTCAACGGTGCTGGCTGGTTCTTATCCCGTAAGATTGCCGTCCATAATCGCAAGCAGGCGTTAACATGATCCTACGTAAAACTACGGGTAGGGCCCGGCCCGCGTATTTTCCATGCATTTGTTGCTGCACGCGGTTATCGCGTGCGGTGGTGCGAGCGCGCCGCCCTTGACGCGCTGCAACATTTGCTCGGGGTGACGACCGCCGCTAAGCCGCCCGCACCGACTCCAGGAAGCGCGCCACCTCGCTCTTGAGCCGGTTGCTCTCCTGCGACAGCGACTGCGCGGCCGAATGCACCTGCGCCGAGGCGGCCCCCGTCTCGCCGGCGCCGCGCTGGACGTCGGCGATGTTCGCCGAGACTTCGGAGGTACCTTGCGCCGCGTGCTGGATGTTGCGGGAGATCTCCTGCGTGGCGGCTCCCTGCTCCTCCACCGCTGCGGCGATGGTCGACGAGATCTCCGACATCTTCGCGATGGTGTCGCCGATCTCCTTGATCGCGCCGACAGAGTCCTCCGTTGCGGCCTGGATCGCACCGATGTGCTGGCCGATCTCGCCCGTGGCTTTCGCGGTCTGCTCGGCAAGCGCCTTCACTTCGGTGGCGACCACCGCAAAGCCCTTGCCGGCTTCGCCCGCCCGCGCCGCCTCGATCGTCGCATTGAGCGCCAACAGGTTGGTCTGCGCGGCGATGGTGTTGATCAGCTCGACCACGTCGCCGATGCGGGAGGCGGCTTTCGTCAGCTCGGCGACGCGCGCATTGGTGCGCTGGGCCTGCCCGACCGCGACGTCGGCTACGCGCGCCGATTCCTGCACCTGGCGGCTGATCTCGGAGACCGACGAGGTCATCTCCTCGCTGGCTGCGGAAACCGATTGCACATTGGCGGACGCCTCCTCCGAGGCCCCCGCCACAGCCGTGGCAAGCCCGTTGCCGCGCTCGGCGGCCTGAGTCAGCGTGTTCGACGACGCCTCGAGCTCGGTCGCCGCCGACGACACCGTCTCGATGATCTCGCCGACCGCGCCTTCGAACGTGTCGGCGAGCCGCTGCATATCGGTTTTGCGCTGCGCGCGCCCGCGTGCGTCCGCTTCGGCCTGCTCGGTACGCAGCCGATCGGCCTCCGCCATGTTGCTCCTGAACACCTCGACGGCACCGGCCATCTCGCCGATTTCATCCTTGCGCCCGATACCGGGAACGGAAATCGAGAGCTCGCCGCGCGCAAGCCGCGTCATCGCCGCGACCATGGCGGCAAGTGCCTTCGAGATCGAACGTCCGAGCAGGAAACCGACTGCAGCGAGCGCCACGATGGTAACGCCGAAGGTGACCGCCATCCATAGCCGCACAGCGTCACGCGTTGCAGCCTCGGCAGCGTCGGCCTGCTTATACTTGGCATCGACGGCAGCTCGCACCTCGGCCATGACAGGTTCGATCTCGCGGAACGTCTTCATCATGCTGGTATCGAGCGCCGCACTCTGCTGCGCGGTCTCCGTCCAGGCAGCGAACTCTGACTGGTATTTCTGGAGTTTGGCCGTGATGTCGTTCATCACCGCTATTGGGACGGCGACGACTTCTATTGCCTTGGAGAACTCGGCAGCGGCCTTCTTCATCTCGGCAATGTATTTTGGGTCGCGCCGCAGCATGAAGTCCTTTTCGTGCCGGCGCATCATCAGCATCCAGCTTGTCATCCTGGGATCGTCGATCTCCTTCAGCTTGGCCTCGATGTCGTGCACCGCGGCGCGGAGCGAGCCGGACAGGCCTAGCGTTTCGTTCAGTCCGAGCTTGGTCTCAGCCGCCACCAGCGCACCAAAGTCGGATGCATAGCGCTTGAAGCCGGTCTGGGCCTGCTTCATCCTGTCGGACAACGCATTCATGCCGCCGGCCGCGATCAACCGATCCACCTCGTCGAAATCGCGGTTGATCGGCCCGATCAGTTCGGCATGCGCCTTGGCGTAGCCCTCGGTGCGCCGCTGCTGAAAATTCTTCTCGTTGCGGCGAGCCTCGAGCATCTCGATCGAGAGCTGCTCGTTGAGGTCGACGATCGCGCGGGCGCGGTTGGCAGCGTCGCGGGAGGCGTCCTGGGAGAGACTGCCGATCTCGTAGATCGCGCCGAAGGCGACGAGCCCGATAAGGCCGAACAGTCCGATCGCCATGACCTTGTGGGTCAAGCGAATGGAAATGCCACTCATGAATGTGCTCCAACGATTGAGACGCAATACGCGAGGGGCGACTCAGCGCCCGGAATATTGCGGGCATCATGACCGCATCGCTTTGCCGGAAGGTTAACCCTGCGGGCACGATCACAACGCCGAAATACGAACGCGCGCGACCGCCGCGCAGTCACGCGCGACGGTTGCAGATCAGGCCTGCGAAGGACGCCGCCGTCAGGCGGCGCGCACGGTGCCGAGAAACTTGCTGACCTCGAGCTTGAGGCGATTGCTGTCGCCGGACAGCATCTGCGCGGCGGACAGCACCTGCGAGGACGCCGAGCCTGTCTCGCTCGCGCCGCGCTGCACGTCGGTGATGTTGGACGACACCTGATGAGTGCCCTCGGCCGCCTGCTGCACGTTGCGGGAAATTTCCTGCGTTGCCGCGCCCTGCTCCTCGACGGCGGCCGCGATGGTCGAAGAAATCTCCGACAGCTTCTCGATGGTGTGGCTGATGTCCCTGATGGCGCCGACCGAATGCTCGGTCGCGCTCTGGATGCCGGCGATCTGCTGCCCGATCTCGCCCGTCGCCTTCGCGGTCTGCTCGGCGAGCGCCTTGACCTCGGAGGCGACGACAGCGAAGCCGCGACCGGCCT
>NZ_JALBGZ010000540.1:0-4322 GCF_023006515.1 Bradyrhizobium sp. PRIMUS42 | reverse complement strand
GACGTTGCGGCTCGCCGCCGACGTCCGCCGCGCCTATGTGCGCAGTGTTGCCGGCACCGAGATGGTGGCGCTGCTGACGGACGCGAAGGCGACCGCGGAATCCACCGCGCAGCTTGCGGTCAAGCTCGGCGAGACCGGCTCGATCAACAAGCTCGACCAGGCCCGCGAGCAGGTGTTTTACGCCGAAACCACCGCCGACCTCGCCACCGCACGGCAGAGCACAGCGAGCGCACGCGAAAGGCTCGCGCGCCTGATGGGCCTGTGGGACGGCGGCCTCGACTTCCGTCTTCCCAATCAACTGCCGCCGCTGCCGCGCCGGCCGCAGGGACTGCCCTCGATCGAAGCCGACGCCGTGGCCCATCGCATCGACCTGCAGATCGCACGGCTGGAGCTGAATGCGCTGGCGAAGGCGCTGAATCTGACCGAAGCGACGCGCTTCGTCACCCTGCTCGATCTCGCCGGCATCTCCCGTCGCACCCAGGATCCGGAAGGTGCCCCGTTCCGCGAGCGCGGCTTCGACGTCCAATTCCAGATCCCGATCTTCGATGGCGGCGAGGTGCGGGTGCGGCAGGCGGCGGAGACCTACAATCTCGCCTTCAACCGCCTCACCGAGCGCGCCGTCAACGTGCGCTCCGAGGCGCGCGATGCTTATCGCGTCTATCGCTCGACCTTCGATATCGCCAGCCACTACCAGCGCGAGATCATCCCCTTGCGCAAGATCATCACCGAGGAGATGCAGCTGCGCTTCTCCAGCATGCAGGTCGACATTTTCGCGCTGCTCACCGAGGCACGGCAGCGCCTGGCATCGCTGCGCGGTGCGATCGAGGCCCGGCAAAGCTTTTTCCTCGCCCAGTCCGACTTGCAGACCGCCGTCAATGGCGGCGGCACGCCTGCCGCCGGCGGCGACACGTCAACCACCATCGCCGCGGCAGCACCTGCCGATGCTGGCGGCCACTGAGATGGAGACCAAAATGTTTTCGCGCCGAGGATTTTTAGGCAGCGCCGCGCTGGCCAGCGCGTCGGTCGTCAGCGGCCGCGTGCAGGCCGCGTCGATTCCGGAAGCTGCGCATATGGACAAGGTGGTGATGCAGCCGCCGCTGCATCCCATTGCCGGCCCCGATTATCGTCCCGTGGTGACGCTGAACGGCTGGTCGCTGCCGTTCCGGATGAATGGCGACTGGAAGGAATTCCATCTCGTCGCCGAGCCCGTGGTGCGCGAATTCGCCGAGGGCATGAAGGTGAATCTGTGGGGCTACAACGGCCAGTCGCCGGGCCCGACGATCGAGGCGGTCGAAGGCGACAAGGTCCGAATCTTCGTCACCAACAGACTGCCCGAATACACCACCGTACACTGGCACGGCATGATCATCCCGAGCGGCATGGACGGCGTCGGCGGACTGACCCAGCCGCACATCCAGCCCGGCAAGACCTTCGTCTACGAGTTCGAGATGAAGAAGAGCGGGACCTTCATGTACCACCCGCATTCCGACGAGATGGTGCAGATGGCGATGGGCATGATGGGCATGGTCGTCGTGCATCCGCGCGATCCAAACTTCCGTCCCGTCGACCGCGACTTCGTCTTCGTGATGAGCACTTATCGCGTCGACCCCGGCACCTATCTGCCGCACGTCAACGAGATGACCGATTTCAACATGTGGACCTGGAATGCGCGGGTGTTTCCCGGCATCGATCCCTTGCCGGTCCGGCTCGGCGACAAGGTGCGCGTGCGCATCGGCAATCTCAGCATGACCAACCATCCGATCCATCTGCACGGCCACAGTTTTGCGGTGACCTGCACCGACGGCGGCTGGATTCCCGAGAGCGCGCAATATCCGGAAACGACGACCGATGTGCCGGTCGGCGCGGTCAGGGTGTTCGACGTGCTTGCCGACAATCCCGGTGACTGGGCGTTTCATTGCCACAAGTCGCATCACACCATGAACGCGATGGGACACGATGTGCGCAACCTGATCGGCGTGTCGCGCAAGGATCTCGCCAAGGCCGTCGGCAAGCTCGCGCCTGACGGCATGGCGATGGGCTCGACCGGCATGGCGATGGGCAACATGGAGATGCCGACGCCCGACAACACGCTGCCGATGATGACCGGCACCGGCCAGTTCGGGCCGATCGAGATGGGCGGCATGTTCACGGTGATGAAGATCCGCGAAGACCTCGCGCGCGACGATTACCGCGACCCCGGCCCGTACAAATTCCCGCAAGGCACCGTCGCCTACGAGGTGGCGGCGCCGGCCGCAGAGCCGGCCCGGCAGAAACCGGGCAGCCCGCCGATGAAGCACAAGATGTGAGCGTTTCGATGAACCACCAACTGGAGACCACGATGAAGACCACGATCAAACTCGGCCTCGCGCTGGCTGCGCTGTCGACTGCGCCGGCCTTTGCCCACGACCAGCATGGGCACGGCAACTTTTCGGCCGGCGAGCCCGGCAATCCCAAGAAACCCGCACGCACGATCGAGATCTTGCTGAACGAGATGGACTACACACCCGCCAGGATCGAGGTCAAACGCGGCGAGCAGGTCCGCTTCGTGCTGCGCAATGTCGGCAAGGAGGACCACGAATTCCTGCTCGCCACCACCAAGGAGAATCTCACGCATGCCGTGGAGATGAAGAAGCATCCGCACATGGAGCATGACGACCCCAACGGCGTGCGCCTCGCCCCGAGCAAGACGGCCGAGATCCTCTGGAAATTCAGCAAGCCCGGCACGTTCGAATATTCGTGCCTGATCCCCGACCACCGCGACAACGGCATGGTCGGCCACGTCACCGTCAAATAAGCAATGGAGTCTCCCATGAACCGCATCATCCGTATCACTGCCGCGCTGGCACTGACGTTGAGCGTTACCACTGGAGCCTTGGCGGCCGCGGCAGCCTCGATCAACGGCGAGGTCAAGAAGATCGACGAGGGCGCGGGCAAGATCACGCTCAAGCACGGACCGGCGAAGAGCCTCGGCATGGAGGAGCCCATGACCATGGTCTACCGCGTCAAGGATCCCGCGATGCTGAAGCAGGTGAAGGTCGGCGACAAGGTGACCTTCGAGGCCGAGGAGGCGGCGTCGGGGTACACGGTGACCAAGATGGACAAGGCGAGGTAGTCCACTGTCATTCCGGGGCGCGCCCCTTGGCGCGAACCCCGGAATGACGGGCTAAATCGCCCGCCCCGCCCTCCGCCCACCCCCGCGTTAACCCTTTGCTAACCATACACCCGGCAAGAATTGCCGAGTGAAGTCGAGTGTCGTCAGCCGCGTAAAACGGGAGGAACCCCGTGGACGCCAGTGCGGTGCCTCACTTTCGGAACGGCGGCCCTTCGGCCGCCGCACAGACGTTTGGGGCGCGCGGACGGCAGTCGCGCGGGGAGGCAGCTACCATGGTCGACGTCACCGCGGGACAGGGCGTAGGCACCGCAAGGCCCGGCATCCCCTCCCTCAACGAGATCGTCACCATCCTCAAGCGCGGCGACATCGCGCTGGCGCTGGGCGTGCTCACCATCCTGGTGGTGCTGATCCTGCCCCTGCCCGCGCTCGTGCTGGACCTGTTCCTGGCGATCTCGATCACGCTCTCGATCTTGATCCTGATGACGTCGCTGTTCATCCAGACGCCTTTGGAATTCTCGGCCTTCCCGACCGTCCTCTTGATCTCGACCATGCTGCGCCTGTCGCTCAACATGGCCTCGACCCGCCTGATCCTGTCGCACGGGCACGAGGGCACGGCCGCCGCCGGTCACGTCATCGAAGCCTTCGGCAGCTTCGTGATGGGCGGCAATTTCGTCATCGGCATCATCGTCTTCGCGATCCTGATCATCGTCAATTTCGTCGTCATCACCAAGGGTTCGGGCCGCATCGCCGAAGTCGCCGCCCGCTTCCACCTCGACGCCATGCCCGGCAAGCAGATGGCGATCGACGCCGACCTCGGCGCCGGCCTGATCGACGAGAAGGTCGCCAAGGAGCGGCGCAAGGAGCTGGAGGACGAGAGCGGCTTCTTCGGCGCCATGGACGGTGCTTCCAAATTCGTCCGGGGCGATGCCATCGCCGGCCTCCTGATCGTCTTCATCAACGTCGTCGGCGGCATGATCATCGGCGTGGCGCAGCAGGGCATGTCCTTCGCCGATGCCGGGCGCAGCTACACGCTGCTGACCGTCGGTGACGGCCTCGTCACCCAGGTGCCGGCGCTGATCGTCTCGACCGCGGCCGGCCTGCTCGTCTCCAAGGCCGGCGTCTCCGGCGCTGCCGACAAGGCGCTGATGAAGCAGTTCTCCGGCTATCCGCAGGCGCTCGCGATGTCCGCGGCAGTGATGCTGGTGCTGGC
>NZ_JALBGZ010000053.1:0-17607 GCF_023006515.1 Bradyrhizobium sp. PRIMUS42 | reverse complement strand
TGGAGATCCGCCTGCGCGACCAGGCCGAGGTGCTGGAGCGGGCGGTGCCGCTGGTGAAGGCGGGCGGCCGCATCGCCTACATCACCTGCTCGGTGCTATCAGAAGAGAACGGCGAGCAGGTGAGGGCATTCGTCGGCCGCCACCCCGAGTTTTCGGTGGCGCCGCCCGAGCAGACCGCGAGCGTTCTCTGGGACAAGGCGGAGGCGTTTGGCGAGGCCGCGCTGCAGTCCGACGAGGGCTGGCTGTTGACGCCGCGGCGCACGGGAACCGACGGGTTTTTCGTCTCGGTGCTGAGGAAGGTCTCGTAGGGTGGCAAAGGCGCGAAGCGCCGTGCCCACGATATGCTTGTTGTCGAGAGGTGGTGGGCACGGGGCGAAGAGCGCGCCTTTGCCCACCCTACGGCACCTCGTCTGGTTCCTCCAAAAACAAAAGCCCCGCGAACCGAAGTTCGCGGGGCTTTCTTTTTCTAACGTTCTGCCGGTACGTCCGTGGTCAGAACGCTGCGCGGGCGTTAGCCGACGCGGAGATTGTCAGCCGACGACTTGCCGCTGCGACGATCGGCGACGATGTCGAACGAGACCTTCTGACCCTCGTTGAGGGAGGAGAGGCCAGCGCGCTCGACGGCGCTGATGTGCACGAACACGTCCTTCTGGCCGTCGTCCGGCTGGATGAAACCATAACCCTTTTGGGTGTTGAACCACTTCACGGTGCCCATAGCCATGGGAATTTCCTTCAGTTAGTTAGAGAGTACGCACGTGGACCGGTACGCAGCATTGCGCCCATAGCCCTGTTCAGTCGATGTTTGGAGAAGTCATCTGAAGCGTGCGCGCCCGTCAGCAACGAAGCGAAGCGGCCCAGTCGTTCGGCCAAGTATCGATGATCACAATATAGCGAGAATTTGGGGCCAGTTCAAGGCACCACCCGTGGCCCGGGACCTCGCGCGACTTTTCTATTTTGCGGTGCAAAGTAACCGCCCGGGCGCATGTCAGTCCACGATGAAGAGCGTGGCGCCGGTCGCGGTCGAGGACCGGTGCGCGGGGTCGCCGAAATCCGAGACCTGGTAGCTCATGCCCGCCGTGAGCTTGAATTTGCGCCCGTCGCGCAGCTCGCTGTCGAGCTCGCCCTTCAGCACGTAGAGCACGTGGCCGCGATCGCACCAATGGTCGGCCCGGTAGCCCGGCGAATACTCCACCATCCGTACCCGGAGATCACCGATATTGAGCGTGCGCCAAAACGCCTGCCCGCTCTCGCCAGGATGCGTGGTCGCCTCGACCTTGCTCCAGTCGGTGACGGTGAAGGGGGAAGCGGGGAGTTTCATGGGGCGTCCTGTGTCAGACTCGGCAGTGTTTTTGTTAGCGCATGCTTGAGCCGCGGTCTCCGTCACTGGAGGCCGCGCACCCATGTCGGACCGTCATCCTGATGTGCTCGTCCTGCACCGCAGGACGAGCCTCGAAGGACGACAGCCCGGCTGCATCTCGGCCGTGCATCCTTCGAGGCTCGCCCTGCGTCGCTGCGCGCCGCAGAGCTCGCGCCTCAGGATGACGGAACAATGGGGGCGCTGAGCAAGGGGCGGAAAATCACCCCGCCAAATGATTGGCCGAGCCTTGCACGATCAGCCCCGCATCGTTCACCCGCAGATACTCGCAGATCTTCTTGCCCCGCTCGTTCGCGTAGAACACCACGACGCTGTCGGGGCTGACGAACAGATCGACCAGTGAGAAATGCAGCTCCGGCAACAGCCCAAGCGCCTTGCCCCAATAAGCGCGAAGTGCGTCCTTGCCGCGCACGGTGCCGCTGGCATCGAACCCCAGGATCGGGATGCGATCGGAGGTCATCACGGCGGCCTCGTCATAGAGGGCGAGCACGCGCTCGAGGTCGCGCGAATTCCAGGCCTCGACCCAGGTCCGGCCGAGCGCGGCGAGCGTTGATGGCTGGTTGTGCTGCGGCATGACGTTCTCCCTGATCGACCCCTGTTTGAGCAGTGGGGCATATTAGGTCAATAATACTTACCTATATCGGTTTGTCCATGCCCAAAGAAGAATGTGGGCGCGCGCCCCCGCGCGGTTGCGGCGCGCGCGCTGCCAGCGTATTTGCTGGCCATGACAGCAGCACAGAACGACCGCTCCGCGTCGACGCCCTCGGTGGCCTCGGCGCACGACAAGATTCTCATCGTCGACTTCGGCAGCCAGGTGACGCAGCTGATCGCGCGTCGGGTGCGCGAGGACGGGGTCTATTGCGAGATCGTCCCGTTCAACAAGGCCGAAGCCGCTTTCGACGAGATGAAGCCGAAAGCGGTGATCCTCTCCGGCGGCCCCGAGTCGGTCCATGAGGCCGGCTCGCCGCGCGCCCCCCAGGCGATCTTCGATTCCGGCGTGCCCGTGATGGGCATCTGCTACGGCCAGATGACCATGGCGGCCCAACTCGGCGGCGAGGTCGAGGGCGGCCATCACCGCGAATTCGGCCGTGCCGATGTCGAGGTCAAGGCGCCGAGCAAGCTGTTCGAGGACGTCTGGTCGCCGGGCGGCAAGAACCAGGTCTGGATGAGCCATGGCGACCGCATCACGAAGATGCCGCCGGGCTTCTCCGTCGCCGGCACCTCGCCGAACGCGCCGTTCGCGATCATCCAGGACGAGAAGCGCAAGTACTACGGCCTGATGTTCCACCCCGAAGTGGTGCACACGCCCGACGGTGCCAAACTGATCCGCAACTTCGTCCGCAAGATCGCAGGCCTGTCCGGCGACTGGACCATGCGCGCCTTCCGCGAGGAGGAGATCGCCAAGATCCGCGCCCAGGTCGGCAAGGGCAAGGTGCTGTGCGGCCTGTCCGGCGGCGTCGATTCCGCCGTCGCGGCCGTGCTGATCCACGAAGCCATCGGCGACCAGCTCACCTGCGTCTTCGTCGATCACGGCATGCTGCGCCTCGACGAAGCCAAGACCGTGGTCGATCTGTTCCGCCACCACTACAACATCCCGCTCGTGCACGTGGATGCCTCCAAGCAGTTTCTCGGCGAGCTCGAAGGCGTCACCGACCCCGAGACCAAGCGCAAGACCATCGGTCGCCTCTTCATCGAGGTGTTTGAGGCGGAGGCCAAGAAGATCGGCGGCGCCGATTTCCTCGCGCAAGGCACGCTCTATCCTGACGTGATCGAGAGCGTCTCCTTCACCGGCGGCCCCTCGGTGACGATCAAGTCGCACCACAATGTCGGCGGTCTCCCCGAACGCATGAACATGAAGCTCGTCGAGCCCCTGCGCGAGCTGTTCAAGGACGAGGTCCGCAAGCTCGGCTACGAGCTCGGCCTGCCCGAAATCTTCGTCGGCCGCCACCCGTTCCCGGGCCCGGGCCTCGCCATCCGCTGCCCCGGCGACATCACCCGCGACAAGCTCGACATCCTGCGCAAGGCCGACGCCGTCTACATCGACCAGATCCGCAAGCACGGCCTCTACGACGAGATCTGGCAGGCCTTTGCCGTGCTGCTTCCCGTGAAGACGGTGGGCGTCATGGGCGACGGCCGCACCTATGACTACGTGGTCGGCCTGCGCGCCGTCACATCAACGGACGGCATGACCGCGGACTTCTACCAGTTCGACATGAAATTCCTGGGCGAGACGGCGACGCGCATCATCAACGAGGTGAAGGGCGTGAATAGGGTGGTGTACGACGTGACGAGCAAGCCGCCTGGGACGATTGAGTGGGAATGATTTTTGCCCATCCGAGGGTACAACACAGGCTTATCAGGACTACGTGCAGCAATCGCCACTTTCATACCATTGGCGGCGAAAAGGCGGGCGCAACTCGCGTTTATGCCGGGGCCCCCACCAGCGATCAGCGCAACATCGCCTGTTCTCGGGTTTGTGTTCGGATCAGATTGAGCCATGCTAGCTTCCTCGCGTTCAGGAATTCACATCAACCACGGTGCGGCCCTGAACCTTGCCCGCAAACATTCCGGCGGCGACCTGCTGAACGTCTGCAAGTCCGATCGTTGTGATCGTGCGCTGCAACTTCGCCAGATCGAGTTCATGGCCCAGCCTCGACCAGGCAATCTCACGAACCGATTGCGGTGTGTTCACCGAATCAATTCCGGCCAGTGTGACGTTACGGAGGATGTAGGGTAGAACAGTCTGGGCCAGGTCGGTGCCTTGAGCCAGACCGCAGGCGCTCACCACGCCGCGATACTGGGTTTGGGCGATGACGTTTGCGAGCGTGTGGCTGCCTACAGAGTCTACGGCGCCGGCCCACCGTTCACATGCGATTGGCGCGCCGGGTTCTGAGAGCGCGGCGCGATCGATGATTTCGGCGGCACCCAGCCCGCGCAGATAATCGGCTTCGTTGGGACGCCCGGTCGATGCGATGACGCGGTAGCCGAGGTCGGAGAGGATCGCGATCGCGATCGAGCCCACACCGCCATTTGCCCCAGTTACCAGAATATCGCCGCGCGACGGGTTGATGCCTCCATGTTCGAGAGCCATGATGCAAAGCATCGCGGTATAACCTGCGGTTCCGATGGCCATTGCGTCGCGCGTCGAGAATCGTTCGGGAATCTTGATCAACCATTCAGCGCCAACCCGTGCGCGCTGGGCGTAGCCGCCATGATGGGTTTGGCTGAGCCCCCACCCATTCACCAGCACGCGTTCTCCAACGGCAAAGCCAGAGTTCGAAGATTGGCGCACCGTTCCCGCAAGATCGATGCCCGGCACAAGGGGAAATGTCTGGATCACGCCCGCTTTGCCCGACAGCGCCAACGCATCCTTATAATTGACGGTGGAATAATCGACGTCGATGGTCACGTCGCCGGGCATCAGATCTTCGTCGTTTAATTCGACCAGATTGACGGATATCTCTTTGTCCGGGCGCGTCGCCAGAAGTGCTTTGAATGTCATGGCTGCTGTTTTCCTTGTTGCGGTGCCGATCATTTGATCTTGATTACGACCTTGCCTTTGGCCCGACCGGTTTCGACATAAGCAAGCGCCTCGTTCGTTTCCGCGAAGGGAAACACCCGGTCCACGACCGTGCGCAGGCTCCCCGCCTCAATAAGCTCGGCGATCTTGGTGAGCTGTGCACCATCGGCGTGCATGAACAGGAAGGAATAATCGACGCCCTGCTTGCGAGCCAGCCGTCTGGCTTTCATGCTCAGCAGCCGCATCACTTGCTGGACTCCCCAGTTGAGGCCGAGCGATTTGGCGAAAGCCGGGTCAGGTGCCGCCGAAATTGAAGCAGCCTTGCCGCCGCGCTTCAGGATACCGATCGCCTTCTGCAGTGACGCGGCATCCTGGCTATGAAGAGCGAAATCATAGCCTTGCAGTACGCGGGCAAAGTCTTGCTGGCGATAGTCGATGACCGTGTCCGCGCCCAATTCCTTGACCAGCTTGGCGCTGCTTGCGCCAGCGGTGGTTGCCACGAATGCGCCCGCATGTTTAGCCAGTTGGATGGCGAAGATGCCCACGCCGCCGGAGCCGGCCTGAACGAAGACCTTTTGACCCTTCTTGATCTTCGCTCGATCGAACAGGGCCTGCCAGGCGGTAAGTGCAACCAGCGGAACCGAGGCTGCTTCTTCCATCGACATGCTCTTTGGTTTGAAGGCCAAGTCGGCTTCGTCGAGGGCGATAAATTCTGCAAAGGTGCCAAGCTTTTCCAGGCTCGGGCGAGCAAAGACCTCGTCACCCGGTTTGAACGCTTTTACGCGAGAGCCGACCTTTACAACAACGCCTGCGAGGTCACTCCCGAGCGGGACAGGCAGCTTTGCCGGGAGGACCATTTTGAACTCCCCGTAGCGAATCTTGTTGTCGACGGGATTGACCCCGGCAGCATGGATTTCCACAAGCACGTCCGTGTCTTTGAGAACGGGTTGGGGCATATCGCCGAGGCGAAGCGGGTTTTTCTTGCCGTAGCGATCCAGAATAAATGCTTTCATGAGATTTGTTTCCGTTTTGGCTAAAGTTGAAATGGCGATCAGACCGGGAGACCCATCTGCTTACGCAGACTCTTGTCGAACATTCTGGACCGGACGAGCCGGCGCAACAGGCTGATCTGCCTGGCGGCCTTGCCGGCGGGATAACGCAATCGCGGTGCGGCATCGCTGGCTGCGCGCACAATGGTCTGTGCGCCAGCGCCTCCTTGGTCGGTTCGATGAGTTAGCGCGGTCTGTTCACGTCGGCGAGAAAATCGCCCAACCGCATCTCGACCTCCATGCCGTGCTCTGCGAGGAGAGCACCGAGCGCGCCCGCGCGCTCGGCAAAACCGGGGTGCGTCAGCGTTCCCATAAACTCGCGGAACGCGGTGATCAGGTCGGCATCAGGCGGCAGCGTTGCTCGATTGATCATCGACTTCGCGACGGCCAAGGCCTGACGGTCGAACGACGCGAGCCGACCGACCATCGAGTCAACAAAACCATCGAGTTCGGAATCGGGCAGCGCGCGCGTTACCCAGCCCCAACGCTCCGCGGTCACCGCATCATAATCAGCACTACTCAAGATCGCTTCAAACGCCCGGTCGCGCCCGATCATGCGTGGCAGACGCTCCGCGCCGCCGCCGCCGGGGACAATGCCGATGCCGACCTCAGGTTGGCCAAATGACGCGTTCTCCAAGCTGGCGTAGCGAAGGTCGCAGGAGAGCGCCAGCTCGTTGCCACCACCGCGGGCGCGCCCACGGATTACCGCGATGCTGACGAATGGCGCCTTGCTGAGCCGGAGCACCATGTCTGTCCACGCGACCGCTTCCCGGGGATCGGCCGGCAGGTTTAAGTCACCTGCGGTGGCAACGTCGAAATGGTTGAAGAAGAAATCCGCACTGTCAGTCTGGAACACGACGACCTGGATTGCCGAGTCCTGCTCGAGATCCATGATAATCGTACGCAAACCATCGATCGTGGGTGGGGTCAGCAGATTGGCGGGCGGGTTGGCAAATGTGATCCGGGCGACGGTCGGCGTTGGGCGTTCCAGCCGTAGAGTCTGTGGTAAGTTCATCTTGGGCTTCCTTCCCAGAAGCGTTGAAATCGGACCAGTGCAGCGTTCGGATGTCGATGCTGTTAAGCGTTGTGGACGGCAAAGCCAGTGTTGCCAGGCTAATGCTCTTCGCGCGGTGTTATCTTCGGAATGGGTAGTCGCCGTAATTCTGCTAGCGGTATCGTGCCGCCTTGGCATGGAGGGCGTCGGTTGCTTTGCCCTCGCTGGCGCCCCCCTTTGCCGTGCAGACGCCTGCGAGTTCTGATAGCCCCGGCCATGGCGGGAGATCTGCGTCGCTCCGGAGACGATGAGGCCTGCGGTTGCGCGCGAGTGGAGACACGACGATCCTGTTGGAGCAGGCGCACGCGGTCATCTTCGGACTTTCCCCGAACTTGAATCTTGCCCGGCCACGGTCAGCCTTCCTCGAGAAACTGGATCGCATGCCCAAGGAAGCGCTCCGGACACTGAAACTGCGCTCCGTGACCGGCGTCGGGATACAGGATGAGTTGAGCGTTGGGGATGACCTGCGCCATGTTGAACGCGTTAACCGTCGGGATCATTACGTCATCGATACCATTGAGAATGAAGGTAGGCTGAGTAATCGCCGACAAATGAGCGAGCGGTGCGGCGGGATCGACGGGAGCAAGCCACGCGAGATTCGCTTCCATCTGAGCCTGCATTGCCTCTGGCGAGCTCGGCGTGTCCTGATCGGCGCGCCGGTGACGACGCTCCCAGAAGTCGCGCCCGGCCTGCACGGCCGCAGGAGAGCGGCCGAAGAACAGGAAAAGGAAGTCGTCGACAACGGGTTCGGGCCGCATCGCGGTCGGGACGACGCGCTCGTCGGTGCCAAAGGTACCGCCTCGCGGACCCGTGCCCAGCAGAAGCAGCTTCCGGACGATTTCCGCGTGGCGCAACGCGACGTCCTGCGCCTGCATACCGCCAATCGAGAAGCGAAGAAGGTCAATCTGCGCCAGACCCAGCGCGCGGACGAAGGCGGCAATGTCGTCGGCCATATCCTCAATCCTATTGCGGGGCGTGCCGGTCGAGGAGGCGATGCCGCGACCATCATAAAGGATGACTTCACGACCTGCGGCGAGGCCGTCAGTCATCAGTGGATCCCAATTGTCCATCCCTCCGCGAAAATGCTGGATCAACAGGAGGGGCGGCTGGCCGCTTTCGGTATTGCCCCAACGCCGGTAGGCAAAACGGTCGCCATCCATGTCAATGAAGCGCGTCGGTGCAGTAACGTGAGTGTCGGCCACATTCTGTTCCTGGTGTTGCGTGGATTTATAATGATATACGTCATCAATAGAGTCAACCCATAATGATGATTGGTATCATTAAAAATGGTGTGGCCGTCGAAAGGACGCGGAAGTGCGGATTACAAGGGAAAAGAAGCAGGAAAATCGCGACAGGATCGTCACTATCGCCTCGGAGATGTTTCGTGAGCGCGGCTTCGATGGCGTAGGCGTGGCCGATCTGATGGAGCGGGCGGGGCTGACCCACGGCGGATTTTACAATCACTTCGCCTCCAAGGACGCGCTGATTGCGGAGGCCTCTGCAAAGGGGTTTGACGATACAGTGGCGAGTTATACGGGCTATGATGCTTCTGACGCTATCGATGCCTATATCTCGCGTGCGCATCGGGATGCGCGCGGACAGGGTTGCACGGCCGCCGCACTGGGCGGCGAAGCGGCCCGACTGCCTGAAGAAGCCAGATCGGTTTTCGGCGATGGTGTTGAAGGGCTTGTCGAGATGTTCGCAAACAGTATTGCAGCAAAGCAACTTTCAGGCGTCGAAGCGCGCGCGCGCGCCATCAGTGTACTAGCGCAAGCAGTCGGTGCGCTCGTATTGTCGCGGGCCTGCCCGGACACCTCGGCTTTGGCGGACGAGATCCTTGACACCTGCCGCGCCGATTGCCGTGCTGCAACTGCGAATGGGGCGCAAAAACAATAGGACCACGATGATGCGTCCCAAATATCTTTGCGGCAGTGCCGAAAATTCAGTCCGCGACGCTGATCACGACCTTGCCCTCACGTCCGGTCTCGACATAGGCCAAGGCGTCCGGTGTCTGGTCAAAGGGGAAGATTTTGTCCACGATCGGACGGATCACGCCAGATTCGATCAGCCTGGCGATTTGTGCCAGTTGTGACCCCTCGGCGTGCATGAACAAGAAAGAATAGGCGATGCCCCGCGCCTTGGCCTTTTTCAAAACACCCCTGCTGAGCATCCCCATCAGGAAGCGGAGGAAGAGGTTCAGGTTCAAAGCTTTGGCAAAGGGCACGTCGGGCGGACCGGAGATCGAGATCAACTTGCCACCCGGCTTCAGCACGTTGAGCGACTTTTCCAGCGTCTTGCGATCCTGATGTTAATATAAGATAGCTTCGTAGGGCGAAGACTTACGGCAATTTGGAAAGCTCCCGGCACCGGGGTCGGCAGGGTCACTGCCCTCCCGTCGGTGCCGGACGTAGCCACTGCAAAAGCAGCCGGCTTGTTTACATGTTCAGCATGCGGCCGCCGTCCACGACGATCTCGCTGCCGACCGTCCAAGCCGAATCGTCAGACGCGAGATAGACCACCGCCTTGGCGACTTCCGCCGCGCTGCCGAAGCGGCCGGCCGGGATCCCTGCGATGATGTCTTTGTTGATCTGCTCGCGATAAGCATCGGGAACGCCGAGCTTGTCGTAGAGCGGTGTGTCGATCGGACCGGGGCTGACCGCGTTGAACCGGATACCGCGCTGCAGGAGTTCGGCGGACAGCGTCTTCGACAGGCTGAGGAAGGCCGCCTTGGTCGCCCCATAGACCGACGAGGTGGCGGCGCCGACATGCGCGCTGATCGAGGTGTTGAGTACGACCGACGCCGGATTGGCGAAGACGGGCAGCAGCGCCTGAATCAGGAAGTACGGTCCCTTCACATTGATCGCGAAGATCCGGTCGAAAACTTCCGGGGTCCACGCTTCGATTGGCTGCCAGATCGAGATGCCGGCGTTGAGGAAGGCGACGTCCAACTGGCCGCAATGCTCCTTCACCGCAGCGGCGAGCGCCTGCTGCTCTTCGACGCTCGCGCTGTCGGCCTTGATGACGGGAACTTCGGAGCCCAGGATCGACTTGGCCTGTGCGATTGTCTCAGGGTTGTTGCCCGTTACGATGACGCGCGCGCCCTCGTTCAGGAACTGTTTGGCGGCTTCGAGGCCGATCCCCGTTGTGCCGCCGGTGATGAGGGTGCGCTTTCCATTAAGTCGCGTCATGTGTATCGCTCTTATGTTTGAATTCATTGCTATGACCCAAAGTGTCGGCCATGGTCGCTCCAAGTCCTGTTGGGTATCTGGTAAATAGGCGCCCCGCAGGCTTCGAGTACGCCGGATCCGCTCAATATCTTGCCCAATTATCTCAATGCGCTCCCGGCAACGACATCACAGGCACTGCTCGTTGATGAAGTGGATCATCGAGCAGCGCAGAATCATCTGGATGAGTTGGTTGCTGCCGGGTCATTGACCGTTCGCGGCCTAGCTAGCGAGACATAGGCAGTCTGCAGCCCCAAGCGTTTCCAGCCGCGGAAGCTGGATCGCGCGCCTTGTCGAGCCTCAGTTCGGCGGTGCCATAGCGCGCCTCCTTAGTATCTTTGATTGAGGGTCAGGCGGCGACTAGCGCGCCATGCTGCCGAAGGTGGTCGCGGAACAGCTCGGGATAGGTGTCGACGACGGCGTTCCTGACGCTCGACCGATCGGCAAGTGCCGCACGCCACGCGTTCACGCGCGGCAGGCCGTCGAAGATCGCGGTCGCTGCCGCTGGGTCGATGATCCCGAAATAGCGGAAGAGCGGAGCATAGACGGCATCGACCATGCCGAAATTGAGGCCGGCAAAATACGGCCCTTGGCCCAGTTCCGCCTCCAGTTTGCGCAGCTTGTCGCGGAACGCGGTGCGCCGAGCGTCAGCGGTTGGAGCGTCCACGGCGTGGAGGAACTGCCAACCGTCGGCCATGGTCTGGGTTGCGAACTCGATCCAAGCGCGGTGCCGAGCGCGGACGAGAGGATCCTCAGGGTACATCGAGGCGCCGTCTTGCGTTTCGTTCAGATATTCGCAGAGCACCATGCTCTCGAAGAGAACCGCATCCTCTCCGTTGGGCTGTCGCACCTTCAACACCGGGACCTTGCCGGTCGGCGATAGCGCCAGAAACCAGTCAGGCTTGGCTGACAGGTCGACGTTTATACGCTCGAACGGCACTCCCTTTTCCAACAGCGTTATCGCGGCGCGCTGGACGAACGGGCAGAGCGGGTGGCTTATGAGGGTTAGGTTCGTGTCGGTCATGGGCTGGCCCTTTGTCGAAATGATCAATCCAGGCGCCGCTGCCGCAGTGCCGGTCCGATATCAGACAAATAGTTCCCGAACGCTCCGCCCGTTCGCCCGATACTCTCAATCTATTGCCCAATTGTCTCAAGGGGCTTTGCTCGGACGGTGAATGGTGTCATAATGAAACCATGACCGATCATCTTCAGCCCCATCTCAACCTTGCCCTGCGCCACGCGCGATCGGGGATGACTGTGACGCCGATCCCCCGTCTCGAGATCGGAGCAGGTCAGACGACGTCCGGCACATCGCCCTGCCTATACCGCTCGATGATTTGCTTCATCTTGCAAGGTTCAAAGGACGTAACTATCCATGACAACCTGCTTCGCTACGGTGCTGAGCAGTATCTGGTCAGCGCTTTGGACTTGCCACTGAGCGGCCAAATCTACGACGCTGGCCATGGCCGACCGTATGTCGCAGTTTCGCTCGTTCTCGATCCTGCATTGCTTGCGCAAATTGCTTCCACCATGCCGCCAATACGCGACACCGACGCACCGGGCAGCGGTATCGCGATCAACCCAATGACGCCCCAAATTCGCGAAACATTGCTACGACTGCTTGCGCTGCTCGACACGCCGAGCGACATCCCCGTCTTGGCTCCAATGGCCGAACGTGAATTGCTCTATCGTCTCTTGCAGGGACCGCAGGGACGCCTGCTGCGTCATATTGCTCAGCCCGAAGGAGCGCTTGGCCGGATCCGGCGTGCGGTTGAGTGGATCCGAGATCACCATAACACTCGGTTGCGGATCGAAGACCTGTGCAATGCAAGTGGCATGAGCCGCGCCAGCTTGCACCGCCACTTTGTCGCACTGACCGGACTCAGCCCGATCCAATATCAGAAACAGATCCGTCTGCAGGAGGCGCGGCAGTTGCTGCTTGCCGGTGACAACAGCGCCTCCGACGTAGCATTTGCGGTTGGCTATGAAAGTGCCTCGCAGTTCAGCCGCGAATATCTCCGCCAGTTTGGAGCACCGCCTGTTCGCGACCTGCGTCGGCTTAGACAGTCGATCGAGAACCCCGCAATTCACTGATCGTTGCGTCGCCGCCAGACCACGTGCGCTGACACCTTGTCGCGCATTCTGCCCGCAATGTGAGCTACCTAGTTTGCGCGTACATCAACTTGAACGCCGCGCCCGGGAAAAGCCCCGATCTGTCGCCATGAAGCGCGGGATCATGGGAACTATCAATTTGGACGGCTCGGACACCCCTTGGCCGGTTTCGTCAGCAAGTGCCTCGGCGTAGGCGACTAGGTCGCGATGGACAGAGGCGGGCAGCTCTAGGGTCACTCTCACCGACTTCTCATCTTGAATTGCGCCGAGCTTCAGCTTGGTCATCTCGCGCTCCGTAGGGTTCGAGGATCAGGTCGCGCGTGACGATCACGCGCACGGGAAAGCCCGGACGGATGGTGAGCGTCGGCGCGATGTTGAGCTGGCGGCGGACGATCTGCTGGCCTGCGTCGTTGATCGTGTCCTGGCCGCCGTTGCGGATCGCCTGGATCAGCCGATCGTTGTCGTTGGTGGCGAGTTCGGCGCCGACTGCTGCCATGGCCGCGCAATGGAGGCGTCCAGCGTTCATTGCGTGCCGGCTTCATGGGGAGGGGGCGAGGTTGCAAACGCTTAGGCCGCCACCCGTTCCCCGGCCCCGACCTAGCGATCCGCTGTCCCGGCGACATCACCAGGGACAAGCTCGACATCCTGCGCAAGGCCGCCGCCGTCTACATCGACCAGATCCGCAAGCACGGCCTCTACGACGAGATCTGGCAGGCCTTTGCCGTGCTGCTCCCGGTGAAGACGGTGGGCGTCATGGGCGACGGCCGCACCTATGATTATGTGGTTGGCCTGCGCGCCGTCACCTCGACCGACGGCATGACCGCCGATTTCTACCAGTTCGACATGAAGTTCCTGGGCGAGATCGCCACGCGCATCATCAACGAGGTGAAGGGCGTGAACCGGGTGGTGTACGACGTGACCAGCAAGCCGCCTGGGACGATTGAGTGGGAATGATTCAGTCCACGCCGGCGACGTTCGCGATCTATCGGGGGTGTTGGAACGTCAGGAACAAGTCGCTGCCATGGCGACGTTCTTGTTGGACACCTCGTTTTCCAATTCGCCGATGACTCTCTCAAGGCCGGGGATGCTCGCCCTTCCAGGCAGGCGCACTGCAAACGCCGCCTAATCCAAGGGACGGCCGAATTCACCGGCAAGCGTTGGCGGATTCAGGCGATTGGCTGACCGCCGCTCGACCGCTTCAGCCTCTTCGCTGTCGGAGATCGTCACGAATAGCGTAACGCCTTCGAGCGCCTGCGCCCGTTCGGCCCGCAGATGGGCGAGCGCATCGATCATCGCGTCAATGAGGTGGTCGAAATAGATGCTGAAATCTCTGTTCGAATTGGCGCCCGCTGCGATGAGGTCGCGATTGATGTCCGCAAAATGGTCGTCCCCAAAAATCTCGTATCGCCACTCGGCGGGGGCCCAGCGTAGATAAGCGGAGTATTGCGGGGTCATGTCCTCAATTTCAGCCTCGGAGGCGCGTTTCTCGGCATACCCCTCCTCGGTATTGGCGCAGAGCCCAACGCTCATGCCATCATCTGCCGTCTGAAGACAGATCGCGTAGAGGCGCTGCCCTTTGAGTAACGAAGTCAACGCGTCAACCGTTGCGATTGTCGCTGTGCGAAGCTTCTCTACTTTTGCGTGCCAGTCCACATGCGCTTCCTTTTGATCATGGCAGAGGCGTCGAGCTGTCCGACAAACAGCGGCGAGCGTCGGCGGATTCAGATGATTGGCCGACCGCTTCAACCTCTTCGCTGCCGGAGATCGTCACGAACAACCTGACCCCTTCTAGCACCTGTGCGCGGGGCCCGTAGATGGGTGAACGCATGGATTATCCCGTCAATGAGGTAGTCGAAAATAGATATCGAAATCTTCGTCCGGATGGACTCGGCCGAGCAGCACTGATCGCGCTCAGAGATCTTCCAGGAGTCGCTTGGCGCGCGCGAAGCCCTGGTCGGCCGATTTCACCAACCAATATCGAGCCTTGACGGGGTCAACAGCAACGCACTGATCTCCGTCCAAATACATTTTACCAAGCTGGTACTGTCCGTGTGGGTTTCCTTCCTCGGCAGGCGCGTAGAGGAAGTCGATCTGCAGGGTCTCGGTGTCGATCCGCCACCGGTCGCGCTTGTTGCTGTGCCAGAGTAGAGCATGGCGATCGTCTTGCCAGACGAGCTTGCCCGCCGCCGTGTCGATCTTACCCAGTCCGATCGACGAGGCGAGGAACGGCGCCCAGCGCGTCTCGCCGTCCTTGGGGGTAGCGGTGAAGCCGAGTTCTAGCTGGCGATCTGTCCGCCATTCGACCCCCAGGGCGCAGGTCCTGCTGGCGTTCCATTTGGGCTTGGTCCAGACGCCGTTGAACCGATAATCGGCTTCCACCACCTGGCGATATACCGCCTCAAGCGCGTCGAGATCCCATCCGCGGTCCGCCCCCAGCTCACGCAAGGCATGGTGCGCCTCGCCGACAAAGCGCGCATGGGGAGACGGCAGGGCGTTGACTTCCGGATGCTCGCCCAACGGGTGTTCGTAGCGCAGCACGTCGATTAGGTCCGTGACCCGGCGCTCTGCGGCTGGGCCGGCAAGAATCACCTTGCCGACGCCGTTGCAGGCGACTTTCCCCTTCTGAATCCGATATTCGTACGCCGTCATCGCTTCGGCGATGCGCGCATGCGCGCCCTCGTCGCCGATCGCGGCATACCCTCCCGAATAATGCGGTTCCATAGCTTGCAAATACTTGCCCATCTTCGATCCTACATCCCCGGCCGCGACCGATCATCGCCGGGTGGAGCGATGCCGGGGTGGCGGTGATCGGCCAAAACTCTGGCCGAAGCTCAACCAAAACGGAGCAAGAAACGGCCGGCAAGATCGGCCGCGTTGATGCGCGAGGCCGAAGCGTTCTCGATCCCTTCGGCGGCGCCGCTGTCCGTCACCGTCACAAAAGCCGTGACATCCGCGAGTCGCTCGCCCAGTGTCTCCTTAACCGTCGCCAGTGCGGTGATCATCGCTTCAATAAGATTGTCGAAGTAACTGTCGAAGTCTGATTTCTCTTGTTGCGCGAGAAGTGCGTTCACCCGTGAAAAGGCAGCCCTGTCCCAGCCTTCTACGACCCATTCGGCCGGCGCCCAACGGTAGTAGATCTCATCCTCCGGTGAATTCGGCTCATCCTCGGCTTCGGCAGCTAAATGCGCCTGATAGCCTTCTTCAGTGTTTGCGGCCATCGAGATGCTGGCGCCGTCATCGGACGTAAATAGAGCCAACGCATATATATGCTCTCGATCATACCGAGAGAATAGACTTTCTACCGCCTTCAGTGAGGATACTTCAATTTCCTCAGAAATGTCTTTCCAATTCACACGCCATCTCCTTAAGGCCATCCAAATGTATCTTTTGCAATCTGCTGCAATTCGCTTTTCATCTGGCGAGTAGCAGCAGTTGGGGAAAGATTTTGCTGCGAAATGCGTGCGTCTGCCGCCTCAGGCCTCGACGCAACGCCTTTGGCATTTGCCACGGTATGCGCGCGGTTGGGAGCCGACATGAGTGCATCAGGCCACTTGCATCAATGTTTGGATGCCGCGATCCCGCTCGTCGAAAAAGACGTAGATCTGCGCCATATCGTGGGCGAGACCTGAGGCGTCGAGCTGTCCGACAAACAGCAGCGGCGCGTCGCCGTGGAACGGCCAGGACGGCGACTGCAGCCACTTTGGCGGCCTCTTAAGGTAGCGGAAGTCCTTGGCGATCTTGTCTCTCGCAAAGGCGAGCTTCTCTCGTTTGCTGCCTAACGTCTCGAAACCCGCGAGAAGCGCCTTGACGTAAGATTCCGGCGGCGAAAGCCAGGCCGGTGAAGCATCCAGAACCAGCTCGTAGTTCTTGTGACTGGACGTATCGATCTCGTGTTCGACGCCGAGCGCTGTCAGCAGCTTCGACAGTGCGTCCCGCAGGTTGAGGTCGGTCGCAGGATCCGAGACGTTCTGATCCATGATGTACAGGAACAGGCTGCTCTTGTTGGTGTAGGGCGGAATGGACGCATCCTGCTCCAGAAACTCCTGCAGCGCCTTGTCGTGCAGGAGCTGTGCGTAGAAGTCGGACAGGGGGACGCGCCCCTCCAGGTACTCGATGATCTTTTCTGCAGGGGTCATTTGCCATTTTATGGATGTCGGTGGGATCGATGTCTGCGTGCGCGAAGCTTCTCTGCTTTTGCGTTCCAATCCACGCGCGCTTCCGATGGGTATCGCCTCGCTCTACCCATCCTACGAGCTCGGCGGACTGCGCATCAATCCGCCTCAAACTCCAAGCCCTTGCGCTTATCGCGGAGCCAACCCTGCGCCGTTTTGAAAAGCCAGCAGCCCGATGCAGAAAATCGCAGCCCCGACCCATAGCACCACCGGGACCAGGTATGGTGACGAAACGATTTCAAGCACGGGAAAAGTCTGTTCTGAAAAGAATCTTCTGTATGCAACCCATCCAGTTGCGACGAGTGGCGTGAAAGCGACGATGAGGTAAAGCGCCCCAAGGGCCCATCCAAGGGCAGTCAAATCCTTGGATCGCGTGGCTTCTCCCGCGAAGCCGAGTGCAGCCAACGAAACGAAGGCGCTCAATGCGCTGGCGAGAATCTCGGCAGCCAGGACGACGATCGAAAGAACTGTATTCATGCTTGGATTCCGTTGAGTGTGGGAGGCCGCAGGCGGATGCTGGCAGGGGCATCCGGCGGTTTAACGCCTCGACCTCGGCGCTGCAACCAGTGATGCGTGTCGCAATCGGCGTGACGTGCCCACGCTATGCTGCCCCGTGCGGCTGTACGGAAAGATAGCCGCCAGCTCAATGCAATCTGATCTCGCGAGCATGAGATATGCACCGCACTTCAAAGCCGAAGGAATCCGGACGCGCCAAGGAATATTCCGCGTGGCGCGCGGGATTTTTCCGGAAGCAGGCGCGACATGCAACTTGTCGCATGCTGGGCTTACAGCACCGGAGTCGCAACTATGTCACAGGCGCGACGAGAGAGCATTGTTTAGACCCATTCAATTTCGTTTCCCCGTCTCCGTGTGCCCATAAGTCAGCAGCTGAGGTAGTTCTCTAACCGGGGATTGGAATGCTGGGTTTGAATGCCGTGAGGCGTGGTTTTCTCGCGACCTGCAGTTTGTTTGTGTTGGATGCAGGCTTTGACGGCAAGAGTTACGCTCAAGCTCAGCTGCCTCCAGTGACCGTTGAAGCTCCGGCGCAGGCCCGCCGCGCGCAAGCCGCGCGAGCTGGAGCCGCAAGCAGCGTGCGGCGAC
>NZ_JALBGZ010000539.1:0-4326 GCF_023006515.1 Bradyrhizobium sp. PRIMUS42 | reverse complement strand
AGATCGGCGACCGCGTCGTGGTCGGCGGCGCCGGCGGCCGCACGCGCTCGGTCGCGAGCCAGATCGTGGCCAAGCAGGAATTCGCCGGTTACTGGGAATATCTGCTGGACGAAGCCGTCTTCACCTATCCCGCGCATCCGAACTGGGGCGGCACCGCGCTGCTCAACGAGCGCGGCGAGTTGATCGGCATCGGCTCGCTTCAGCTGGAGCGTGAACGCGACGGCAAGGCCGAGCACGTCAACATGGTCGTGCCGATCGACCTGTTGAAGCCGATCCTGGACGATCTGCGCAAGTTTGGTCGCGTCAACAAGCCTGCGCGGCCCTGGCTCGGGCTCTACTCGACCGAGATCGACAACCGCGTGGTGGTGATCGGGATCTCCGCCAACGGTCCGGCGGCGCGCGCCGAACTCAAGACCGACGACATCATCCTCGCCGTCGACGGCGACAAGGTCACGAGCCAGACCGCCTTCTACAAGAAGATGTGGTCGCTCGGCGCCGCCGGCGTCGACGTGCCGCTGACCGTGCATCACCAAGGCGTCACCTTCGACGTCACGGTGACATCGACCGATCGCTTCAAGCTCTTGAAGGCGCCGAAGCTGCATTGATCGGCACCACAGGATAACCCTGAGCTGAGTAAGGCTGGCCCGGATGCGCGCGCTCGCCGCGACTCACTGAGGACGCGGCGTTTTTGCAACTTGCAATTTAAACGTGTCTCTGATCCAATTCAGGAATATTTGAATAATGCGTAATGGAATTGATTTGGGGAGGACGCTTTGCTGTCCGCGTCGGGGATCAATTTACAAAACGAACCCACCAGAAAGACAACCAGAGTTCTGGCGGTCCTTGGTCTCATTCTACTTGTGTCCTGCGTCCTTATCGTGGCGTTCGAGGCTCATTTCGATCAATGGCTCTACGAGTCGAAATCCGCTGCGGGAGTAGTGGTATCAAGTGCGAAAGATGCACGCGACGACTGCGGACCCAAACTCAACAAGGATCTCGAACAGCCGAATCCGTTGAGCGAGGAGGCAAAGTCCGACAATGAGGGGAAGCTGCGCATCGTCGCGGTCTGGCCTCCCACAGTCAGACTGGACGGCCACATTTGCGTAGTCGCGGCCGGAGTCGCGTCACAAGCCTCGCTGGACAAGCTCAAGGCGACAGTTGAGCTGAAGGAGAAGGAAGTCGTTGCCGCTCAGACCGCGTTCGACAATGCGCCAGCGGGCAAAAAGGACGGGCCCGAAAGGGAGCTGGCCGCCGTCAAGTTGGCGCTCGTGGCGGCCAAAGCGGCCCGCGATCAGCCAGCTCCGATCGAGGCCGTCTCGCTCTTCCTGAACGGCAGCCGATCTCCGCTAGCGCTTGGTGCACGTGCAACGCCAGCACCCCAGTTGCTCTCTTACAAATTCGGTCAAAATCCCGACGCAACGTCAGAGGACGCCAAATTCTGGCGCAAATTGCTCGGGGGAAAAACAGATCGAGGGGTCGCATCGCTCCGGGTAGGGCTGTCGCGATCTCAAGGCAGTACTCCGGAAATCGAGCGCCAGGAGGCGATCAGATTCCGAGTGTACTGGCCGCCGGTCGTCGGCCTCGGCGCTCTATCGGTTATCCTGCTCGCCGTCGCGTTCGCGATCTTCGCTGCCAACTCGAGCATATTGCGCGACCATGCACTCTCGAACATCGAGATCGCGGAGTACAATGACAGAATTGCCCGTGCGGCAGCCGCAGCTGATCCCGCCAATCAGGCGCTCGCCGACAGATCTGCGCAGGCCACGCAAGTGCTGCTTGCCTGCAAGAACGCCTCCACAAAAGACCATCCGGGAGGTAGCTTCAGCCTAGGCCGGGCTCAAATGGCGCTGTGGCTCGGCCTGTCGATCGCGGGCTTCATCTTCATCTGGCTCACTCTGGGAATTTACAGAAACGTCATCACAGAAGCGATCCTCGTCCTGCTCGGCATCAACAGCGTGACGGGACTCACCGCCGTTATCCTGGACAGAGATGACCCCGACAAACCGGTCGAAAGGGAGATAACGAAAGGCTTCTGGGCCGATCTGATCTCGGACGGCGGCGGTCCCAAGCTGCACAGAATCCAGATGATTGGCTGGACCGGCATCCTCGCGATCATCTTTGCCTGGAATGCCGTCGCGAATTTCATCTTCGTCGAATTCGACGCCTATCTCCTCATGCTCATGGGGATTGTCAATTCCGCGTACCTGGGATTTAAGACTCAGGAGAAGGTGCCGGGCAAGTAGCGCGACCATATGGCCGGATGGCATCGACATTGCCCTACGTCCGGAGGAAGCCGCGATGACCGAGGCCGTGATCGATGACATCGTGGCCGTGCTCCCGCCACTGCTCAATGCGCTGGAAGCGCTTGGATTTTTCCAAAGGCATCTGCATCCGCCGGCCTTTGCTTCTGTCATGAACGCGATCGGCGCGCCGGATGAGGCACTGCAGGCCGCACGTATTGCGATCGCGGATTGGCCGGACCAGTTCGCCGGCCTGCGCGAGCGACTGGACCGCGCCTGCGACGAGACGCTCGCCGCCTTTGCCGGCATCCGCGAGGTCGAGCGCGGCAATGGCGATCTCGTCGCGGTTTTCCGCGCGCTGCGCCACCTGCCGCGCGCGCAGGAGGCGCTTTATCCCCTTTCGGTGCAATTTCCACCGGTGAGCAGCTTCTTCCTCAACGACGCCAATCGCGAAAATGCGAACCTGTTGTCGCGGCTCGAAGTCGGCGCGCGCGAAAATACCGGCATCTTCCACGATCACAACGAGCCCGGCAGCCGCGGCGGCTTCTCGGTCTATGTGCCCGAATATTACTTGGCCGATCGCGCCATGCCGCTGGTGATGGCGCTGCATGGCGGCAGCGGCAACGGCCGCGGCTTCCTGTGGAGCTGGCTGCGCGACGCCCGCAGCTGTGGTGCGATCCTGGTGGCGCCGACCGCGACCGGCCCGACCTGGGCGCTGATGGGCGACGATGCCGATACGCCCAATCTCATGCGCATCCTCGAAACCGTGCGCGGCCGTTGGACCGTCGATGCCTCGCGCATGCTGCTGACCGGGATGAGCGACGGCGGCACCTTCTGTTACGTGAGCGGGCTCGACGGAGCCTCGCCCTTCACCCATCTGGCGCCGGTGTCCGCGACCTTCCATCCGCTGATGGCGGAGATGGCCGACGCCACGCGCCTGCAGAGGCTGCCTGTCTTCATCACCCACGGCAAGCTCGACTGGATGTTTCCCGTGCAGACCGCGCGCCAGACGCAGGCGGCGCTCGCAGCGGCCGGCGCCGATGTCACCTATCGCGAGATCGACGACCTCAGCCACACCTATCCGCGCGAGATCAACGCGGAGCTGCTGGAGTGGCTGAATGGGACCTGAACGATCCGACCTTACCTGCGCCGTACTGCCCCGGAACCATCGCTCCGGGCCGACGTTATTGCCGGTCACCGGAGGTTCGCCATGCAGACTTTTTTCGGAATGGTCCTGGGCGCGCTGCTGCTTGCGGGCGGCGTCTATGTCTATGATTCCATGCAGACGTCATCGGTCGCCAATGGCGAGGTGGCGATCACCAATCGCACCATCGTGAACTGGGACGTGGCGAAGGCGGATTGGGATGCGCTGCGCGATCGCGCGCACAAGGACTGGGTCCGGATCTCGTCGAAGTAACGATGCCGTATCATGAACGAGGCGCCGTCGCGGATCCGCGGCGGCGCCTTTGTGTTGGCTCCGATCAACGCTGCGCGTCAGTTCATCTTGGCCTTGCGGGCATCGGCGATGACCTGCTCGAACTCGGTCATGCTGAGCACGCCGGGTACGCGGTACTTGCCGACGATGAAGGATGGGGTGCCGCTGAAACCAAAGGCTTCAGCCTGCTCGTTGTTGCGCTTGAGCAGGGCGTCGATGTCGCTGCCATGGTCGGCAAGGTCGCGTTTCAGGCGATCCATGTCGACGCCGGCGGCCGCCAGCAACTCGTTGATACGCGGCTCGGTCAGGCGTGAGCTGACGCCCATCAAGGCGTCATGGGCCGGATGGTACTTGTCCTGGAATTTCGCCGCGAGCGCGGTCCGCGCCGCCGTGACCGAGACCGGCCCGAGGATCGGCCAGTCCTTCATCACCAGCCGCACCTTGCCATCGTCCTGGACGACCTGGCGCAGCTCGGGCTCGAGCTTGCGGCAATAGGGGCAATTGTAGTCGGACCATTCGACGATGGTGACGTTGCCGTTGGGGTTGCCGGCGACGGGCGTGTCGGGATCGCGCAGCACCTTGGCTTCGGTCAGCACCTCGTCATTATCGGCGGCTGCCCGCGCCGACGTGATGCGACCCGCCGCGAGGGCG